>NZ_JBHTJZ010000013.1:0-4104 GCF_042675905.1 Paenibacillus chungangensis
TGATAGATTCCACAAGATGTGCTCCTCTCTCTTTCGCTAGTGTACAGGATCTGTCGATCCTGTACACTAGCGAATCTCATGGGTCTATCTTATATCGCTAAAAAAGCATACTTTGACACCATCCCTCATGAAAAGCTTATCTCTATGGTGAAGGAAACAGTGGTGGATGGAAGTGTTCTGTCGTTGTTGGAGAAATGTCTGAAAGCCGGTGTCATGGATGGTGGCAGCTTTCACATCAATGAGCAGGGAACGCCACAGGGCGGTTTATGCAAAGCTTTGCATAAACCGCCTTATGCAAAGAAAGTAATTATGCGAAGTAAACCATTAGAACCCTTATAGATTCGGCGTTTCTCTTCGATTTACTTTGCATAATATCCGAAGATGATAATAGGAGCTATTTGCTCCCATTATCATTTTTGGAGGAATGCTTATGCTAAAGAAACCTTTGACTGAACTGCTTCAAGATCTGGATCAGGAAATGCTGCGACTCGGTTACACCGAAGGCTCCATGAATTTTTACCGCAGGCGATGGCAGATGCTGCTGAAATTTACACAGGAACGAGGTGAAACGTATTATTCCGAACGATTGGGAATCGAATTTGTTGAACAACATTTTTCGATCTTGGAAAAAGATTTTGACCGCACACTTTCACAGAAGGAAACACAAGAGTTGCGTATTATTCGGATGATTGGGGATTTCCAGTTGCACCATACCGTTTTGCGCCGATATTACAAGCATAAGGAAATCCTTACCGATCCGTATTTCATCGAGATCAGCAACCGCTTCAAGCAATATTGTACAGATCAGGATTATTCCAAAGTCACCACCAACCATTACGTCAAACAGTCTGCCAGGTTCATGGATTATCTTTCTTCCCAAGCCGTCACCGATTGCAGGGAAATGAGTCTCGCCCTCATTAACAGCTACATTAAAACCTTGGCCGGCTACACGTATAAAACAGTGGAACAAAATATTTGCTCCCTACGTGCCTTTTTCCGTTTTCTTCTGGAAACCGGAGAAGTACAAACTGATTTTGCTGCAAAGACACCGATGGTACAAGCCAGAAAGCAGACCCGTATTCCATCCGTATGGACGACTGATGAATTAAACCAACTGATCACTGCCATTGACAGAGGAAGCCCGAAAGGCAAAAGGGATTACGCCATCATCTTACTGGCCTGCTGTCTTGGTTTGCGTTGCACCGACATTAAAAATCTGAAAATGGAGAACTTCCACTGGGAAGAGAAGAAGCTTGTGTTTACTCAATCTAAGACACGGGAGCCACTGTCTCTTCCACTGACACCGGAGGTAGGTTGGGCCGTGATCGACTATCTCCGATACGGTCGCCCTAACATCGATAGCCCCTACATTTTTGTCAAGCATATGGCACCATTTGGCCCCTTTTCAGAAGACGATCATTTAAACCAGTTGATTAAAAGATATATGGAACTGGCACACCTGCCTACGTTGAAAAAGCGAAGAGGAATGCACTCCCTTCGGCACACCATGGCCAGTTTGCTTCTTGAAAAAGACACGCCCCTTTCCACGATTTCGGATATTCTCGGTCATGTCGATACAGACTCCACAGCCGTTTATCTGAAGGTCGACATGAAGAAGCTGAAGGAATGTTCCCTTGATTTTGATGAGGTAGCCTGCCATGGATGATCTCATTTATGAAGGTCCTTTTAAAGACCATATTCGGGATCACGTAGAATTGAAACGGGCTGTCGGTTACAAATACGATGCAGATGCGCACCACTTGAAACGATTTGACCGATTTACGTTTGAAAAATATCCTGAGGCCAGTTCCCTTACGAAGGAAATGGTCTTGGAGTGGTGCAGCAAAAAGACCTACGAGGCACAGGGCAACCAATGTTCACGAGCATCAATCATCCGCCAATTCGCAAAATATTTGGATTCCATCGGAGTGAGAGCCAATATTCTTCCCAAAGGGTACTATTCTACGGAAAAACAATATATGCCGCATATTTATTCAACCGATGAATTGACAAGATTCTTTGCTGAATCTGACAAGTGCCGGCACTGTTACGAATGTCCGTATAGGCATCTCATTATGCCGGTGTTTTTCCGCATGATATATATGTGCGGATTGCGAGTGTCTGAGGCCAGGCTTCTCAAAGTAGCAGACGTTGACCTTGAGAACGGCATACTCGCCATCCATCATTCCAAAAAAGACAACAGTAGGCTGGTACCCATGTCTGTTTCTCTTACGGAGCGTTGTCGGCATTATGCGGAACAGGTGCATCCTTTTCCGGTAGCAGCAGATTATTTTTTTCCGGCACTGGATGGTAAGCCAATGACGATTCAGAATGTGTACAAAAACTTCCGTAAGTTTCTGTGGCATGCAGAGATTTCACATGGCGGAAGAGGCAAAGGTCCAAGGATCCACGACTTTCGCCATACGTATGCGGTTCACTGTCTGAGAAATTGGTCTAAACAGGAGAAAAATTTAACCGCCTATCTTCCGGTACTTAAAACGTATATGGGTCACGATTCCTTTGATGACACGGCTTACTACCTGCGACTAACCGCGGATGTGTTTCCCGACATTACGGTGAAGCTGGAAACGCGGTATCCGGGAATGATCCCCGAACTCGAAGGTGTTTTCGATGAAACCGACTGATTTTGCGAAGCACCTGACCGAATTCCTTTCGGTGTATCTGCCGTCACAGAAAAATGTAAGCAAGAACACCATTCGTTCCTACCGGGATACGTTTAAACTTTTGATTAAGTACTTTCAAGAAATGAAGAGTACCGCGGCTGAACGGATTACGATGGATCTTCTTTCAAAAGAAATGCTTACTGGTTTTCTGGATTGGCTGGAAACAGGCAGAAATTGCAGCATCTCAACTAGAAACCAAAGACTTGCCGCCATACATTCCTTTTTTCGGTACGTACAAGCTGAAGAACCATCTGGCATGTTCCATTTTCAAAAGGTCATCGCGATCCCTTCAAAAAAAGCAAAGAAAACCGTGGTGGAGCATCTGACTCCGGAAGCGATGAAGCTGCTGCTGGAACAGCCCGACAGAAACTGCCTGAAAGGCCGCCGCGACCTGACACTGATGAGCGTTCTGTATGATACAGGGGCCAGGGTGCAGGAACTCATCGATGTGAAGGTTAGCGATGTGATTCTGGATACGCCCGCCGTCATTGTATTGACCGGGAAAGGAAACAAGACAAGACGCGTTCCACTCATGAAGAATACCGTATCTTTATTGGAGCGTTATATGCTGGAAAACAAGCTGGATAAACCGTGGAAAAGCGAATATCCCCTGTTTACAAACAACCAGCATAATAAACTGACCAAGGAAGGGGTTGCTTATATTATTTCAAAATATGTTACATCGGCAAGGAAAACGTCAACCCTTGTACCTTCGAAAGTAAACGTTCATTGCTGCTAGACTGAATAGTAGACACAGATTACACTGATGAAAAGAAGCAGAATCGGAGGACTGTGTCGGAATGAAGAAACCACTATACGATGAAGCGTACAAGAGAAAGACAGTACAGTACGTGAAGGAAAACGGAAAGTCGGTGGCGGAGGTCGCCCGCGAACTTAAGATCAAAGACAACACGTTGTACGGCTGGATGAAGAAGTTCGGTGGCGAGCCGGAAATCGTTGAAGCGCAAGCGTTCAAGTCCGAAGATCATCAACTAAGGGAAATGCAAAAACGAATTCGTGACTTGCAAGAAGAGAATGAAATTCTAAAAAAAGCGATGCACTTCTTCGCGAAAGACCGTCGGTAAAATATGCGTTCATCCATGAACACCGCTCCGAGTACCGACTGGAGAAGATGTGCTGCGTGCTCGATGTTTCTCGCAGCGGGTATTACAAATGGAAGGATCGTCCTGTGAGTGAGCAGGCGCGTCAACACAGGGAATGGACGGATCAGATCAAAGAAGTGTTCGATGCGTCTCGTCAACTCTACGGCAGTCCCAAGGTCACCGAGAAGCTCCAGCAGCAAGGTGTGGATATCTCAACGCGAACGGTGACACGGATTATGAGCGAGCAACAGTGGCGCTCAAGAACCGTCAAAAAATACAAGGCAACAACGAACTCCAAACACAATTTTCCAGTGCAA
>NZ_JBHTJZ010000014.1:0-104007 GCF_042675905.1 Paenibacillus chungangensis
AACAGGAATATCTCACAGAAGATGAAATGCTGCGTCTGCTCGCCTCACCTGACCGATCTACTCCAGAAGGCTTTATGGATTACATCACCCTGCTCGTACTCTACTCCACCGGCATTCGTGTAGGAGAGCTTAGCAACTTAGACATCGAAGACATAGACCTGAAAGAAGGCTGGGTTCACATCAGGGAAGGCAAGGGCCGAGACAGGCAAATTGCCATTCCAAAAGCAGCTTTGGACGATCTGAAGCAGTATGTCGGCCTGCACCGCAAAGCGAAGACCGGACCCTTATTACTCAATTTGCAAGGCACCCGATTGAAGCCGTGGACCGTGGCCAGGCGCATCCGCCACTACTCGGAGGTAGCAGGCTTGCAGAAGCCGGTAAGCCCTCACACGATCCGACACACCTTTACTGCCCATCTCATTCAAAGAGGCGGTCGCATCGAAGTCATCGCCAAAGCTCTCGGCCATAAGACGCTGACTGAAACTACACCCTATGCACATGCAGACTTTGAAGACATCCGAAAAGCCGTCAGCCTGCTGAGCAAAAACATTACATCTTCGTCAGGAGCGAAATCCAATGAACAGTGAATCCACAATTCAAGACTTCTTAGAATTTGCACAAATGGTCCGTGGCTGCCGTCCCAAAACAGCAGAGGCTTATGCCATCGACCTGAAGGTGTGGAAAACCTTCTGCTCTGTTCATTACCCACAGGTGGATAACCCCTCTAAAGCGAAAGTCGTTGTGGACTACATTCGTTATCTCCGCGTGGACCGCAGGAACGCGTCTGCCGCTGTAGGGCGTAAGCTCGCCACCTTATCCGCATTCGTAGATTTCCTCATTCTTATGGAGCTCTTGGATTCCAGAATGGATGAACGCGAAAAGTGGCCCAAGCTGCTTGATACACCCGAACGCCTGCCGGTTGTTCTGGACAACAAAGAGATGCAAAGCATTCTGACGATGCCTGACACTACCACGATCCTCGGTCGTCGCGATCGAGCCATTCTTACTTTAATCTACTCTGCAGGGCTGCGTGTAAGCGAGGTATGCTCGCTTAAAAAGACGGACATTAACCGTAAGGATGGACGCATTCTCATTTCTGGCAAGGGCGGCCGCGAACGTTATGTTCCGCTTGATCCGACCGTAGACGAAGCCATACAGGAATACCTCTCATCCAGATCCAGCAGTATTCCTGAACTATTCGTAAGCAAGAAAGGCGGAGCCCTAACTCCTCGTGCTATTCAGTTTATGGTCAAGAAATATGCCGAGGAAGCTCAAATTGACAAACAGGTCACACCGCATAAGCTGCGCCACACCTGTGCCACGCACCTTCTCCAAGAAGGGGCTCACCTGGTGTCCATTCAGAAGCTTCTAGGCCACAAGAGCTTAACGACCACCCAGATTTACCTACACATTACAATTGCGGACCTTAAGGAGCTTTCGAAGAACCACCCAATGCGTAAAATGCGCGCCCAACTCGGTCTTAGGGGCGACCCTGTGCAGTCCTTTCAGCCCCCTTACGGCATTAGAACAGGGACATAGCGAAAATTCACGAAATACTGCGGCTGGAAGAGGATTTCGAAGGTTTACCCACTCGCTACCCCCTAGAACGCTGATTTCGGCTGAAAATTAATATCGCTAAATTTCTCCAGATCAAGGTCGATCACCCATCGATATCCTTCTTTCATATACTGTCTGGCTTTCCGTACTGCATCATGCCCTCGTCTTTGTGGACGAAAACCGTAGCTGCACTCGGAAAACTGTGGATCAAACACTGGGTTCAACACTTGGGCAATGGCTTGCTGGATGAAACGGTCTGTCACGGTAGGTATGCCTAATAACCTGACTCCTCCGCCGTTAGGTTTCGGGATTTCGACCCTGCGGACGGGACTCGGTTCATAGCTTCCATCTTCTATCGCTTGTCGAAGTTGTTGCCAGTTTTGCAGAATGTGTTCTCGTAAGGATTTTACGGACATGCCATCTACGCCATGGCTACCTTTGTTGGCTTCGACACGTTTTAATGCCAATAGAAGGTTTTCCCGTGATAATAGCTCCCGAATCACCCGATACAACTGCTGCTAGACTGAATAGTAGACACAGATTACACTGATGAAAAGAAGTAGAATCGGAGGACTGTGTCGGAATGAAGAAACCACTATACGATGAAGCGTACAAGAGAAAGACAGTACAGTACGTGAAGGAAAACGGAAAGTCGGTGGCGGAGGTCNCGCGTCTATGACGTACCGATATCCGTCTTCTAAGTCCTGACGTATTTTCTGTAAGGCCATATGTGCGCTTCTCCCAGGTCGGAATCCAAAACTACAGTCCATAAATTTAGCTTCGAAGATGGGTTCCAATATGCTTCGTGCTGCTGCTTGTACAACTCGGTCTCCCACGGTAGGAATCCCTAGTGGTCTTAGCGTCCCGTCTGCTTTTGGAATGTACACTCTCCTTACCGGCCTCGGCCGATAGGTTTTGCTCTTCAGTGTCTGTTGAAGCACTTCTAGATGGTGTTCCAACTGCGATTCAAATGCCTTTATGGTCATTCGATCGATTCCTGCAGCCCCTCGGTTTCGCTTGACCGCCTTAAAGGCTTCCTCCAGGTTTGGTTTTGCCCAAATCTTGTCGATTAGGCTGTACCATTTTCGTTCTTCTTGCTTCTTTACTCCTTCACGAGAGTGATTGTCTTGCCCCTGCTTCCCCATGCTCGTTCTCCTTCCCTTTCAGTTTCATGGCTTGTAGCCTTTCGGCAATCTCCACTTCCCTGATGGTACTCGCCCCAGACGGCTTCTCCTTTTGTTCATTCCCCGGGTCTTCGCACATCGTAGCTCTCCGGCTCCTGTCTGGCACATGATCTCGCACAATCTCTCTTCTTCCACGGTTTCGGGCTTCGCACAAGTTACCGCCTTTTGAGTCGGTGCTTGCATCGGCAACTTTGTGCCGATTCATTTGCCTTTGCGGCCTTTCTGGCAAACTTATTCACTACTATCCCTACGTCTGACTTCTCACCATCCATAGTCTCCCCTTGACCTTCACGGCCTTGAGGAAGGGTTACCGCTTAGCGGAAACGATGAGATCTCCTTGGGTCACGTCATTCGACTTTCCCCCGAATCCAGTCCTCCTAACTCACAAGACCTAAGAGGGGTATTGGACTTTCCCTTCTTTGGCAGGGTCATCCGGTCTTGCCAGCCAACTTGGTTATGCCGCCTGTTCCAGGGTTTGCCTTCACATCCTCCGCACGCCTCCTCACGGACTACGCACTATGTGTCAGCTATGTACTTCCGCCACCTCGCGGTGTACTGGAGACTTTCACTCCTTAGTCGATGCGCTGCCAAGCGCACCAAAGTCGTGAATGTCCAATGACGATCACGCCGATCCCTTGCTCCACAGCCAGTTTGACGATCTGATGACTCGCCTTGTGGAAGATGTCTTTGATCCGGCGGTGACGCTTCAGGTGCAGACGTTCCAATCGTTTGGACGTAAACGCCCCTTCCTTCGGCTTCTTGCCATGACGAAGGATACCTGTATAAATCGCTTTCATCTTGTTGTAATAATGATTGATCTCCTTCTATGGAAAGGCATACACAAACCTTCTATGCAAGAAATGACATATTTTGATATAATACTAGTGTGCAACAGACTTGGGTAGGAAAGTATCGCCTCCAGATTGGGGGTGATGCTTATGCAATTTTCGTTGACAGAAGTGATCATGCTCGGTATGTTTTTACTGGCTTTACTCACTTATCTGCATAAACGAAAATAATCCGCCCAGGTTAGCGCCAAGGTGCGGATTATTTTCTCTAACTATTTGGAGGTTTCCCACCCAAAATGTTGTGCAGGGAGTCGGATGGCCGTCCGGCTCCTTATTCTTATCCTAATCATATCATGGTTGTTTCATTCATGCAATTTGCCTTTGGGGCGATTATGACCCTAACTTCTCATAGTGCACGGCTAAGCTTTCGTTTTAGACCAGTCCTGTTCACTTATGGTGTTAGCAAGATACTCACTATTCAAGTTGCCTTAAAAGAGATATATGATATCCGGATTCCATTCGTAAATTTGTTCCATTGTCACCTGGTTATTTTCTCCGCCCCATTCGGGACTTGAACCCTGGAGATAGCGTTCATGCTGGGCGCACATAAAAGGCATGAATTCAACGGAATGTCGAATTCATGCCCCACATGCTGCTTATTGACTGACCAAAATGTCATTATAAAGTTGCTTATCGCCATCCAGCTGAATGATTTTAAGCCGATTGGTATGTTTCACAAATATCGTCTTATATTGTTCCGCACCGTCTAGCTCGATAAGAAGAATACGCGTGCCTTCGTTGTCGGTTACCGTGTTGAAGCTATAGTCCTTCTCATCGAGATGCTTCATAATCGTATCGTATTCAGGCAAACTAGCGTATTGCCCATCACTTGAGCTTACGTTCAAGGGATCGGATACCTCAGCTTTAGGCTGGCTATTGGGAATTTGTTCTCCATTACTGGCGCATGCTGTCATAATGGCAGCTGCAGCAAGGAATGTGATCATTTTCAAGTACATAAGTTCTGTCATCTCCTGTTGTGCCTAACGAAATCAGCTTGTTGCTACTGATTATAGTCGCTCTGGGACAACTCCGTCAAATACTGCGGATAGCGCATCTGAAATACATGCCATTATTTGATCGTAAATTTCCCGACCATCTCCTGCAGTTCACCTGCCGTAACGCTAAGCGACTCTGAAGAGCTTGAAATCTCTTCCATAGAGCGGTACTGATCATTCATCGATTGCGATACCTTTTCTATTTGAGAGGAGGTTCCTTTAACAATACTTAAGACCTCTTGCATAGAAGCGGTAACCTGTTCTGTTCCTGCCGAAATCTGTTGCGAGGAAGCAGATATTTCTTGTATTTGGTCATTCACACTTTGTATGGATTCTGTGATTCGGTTAAAGGTTTCCCCTACTTTTTCTACCCGTTGTACACCGGAGGCGACTTCGACCCTACCGTTGTTCATAGAGTTTGAAGCTTGGTCAACTGCCTGCAGCACTTCGTTGATTGTATTCGCAACCTCTTTAGTGGCATTGCCTGTCTGCTCGGCCAATTTTTTGACTTCACCTGCCACTACCGCAAAACCACGGCCGTGTTCACCTGCTCTGGCCGCTTCAATAGATGCATTGAGAGCTAATAAGTTCGTTTGATTCGCAATATCAAATATAAGCTGAACGGTTTTGTGAATAGCTTGTGATTTCTCTTCAAGCGACCGAATCGTTTCAGCGGTGTCTTCAACCGATTTCGTCACTTGATTCATTTGCGATACAGCTACATGAACTTCCTGGTTTCCTCGGTCGACTTCTTCTACAGCTGTAATAGCCGCCTCTGAAGCGCCTGAAGCAGAACTGGCGATTTTCTGAATGCCTATGGACATTTCATCCATCGCGATGTTAGTCTGTCCTAATGCTTCAACCTGCGTTTCCGATCCCTTTACGACAAAAATAACAGATTGGGATATTTGTTCGGAAGTTTGTGTCGATTCCTCAGCAATGGCAGTAAGCTCTTCCGAAGATGCTGCTAATTGTTCTGAAGTGGATGCTACCTTGCCAATCAAGTTACGCAGATTATCATTCATAGCTTGTATGTGTATGCCAAGTTGGCCGATTTCATCTTTACTCTTTATGATAAGGGGAGCGCCGATCAACTCGCCGTTTGCTACCTGTTTCACCCGTTCCGTTACTTTCGCAATAGGTTTTGCGATTGTTCCGCTAATATAAATGGCCAGGCCAATAACAATTAAAGCGGCAACACAGATGATGAGAAGCAGGTTCAATTGAACGGATTTTAAACTTTCTAAAACGATATCCAATTGGATTGCATAGAAGAGACCGTAGCCCGTTTCTTGGATGGGGACTGTAAAATAAATTGTGTAAACTCCTAAACCAGACTACTATAGAAGTAGACAACGAGAGGCAGGAGAACACGATGGGAATGTTTACAAAGGAACAGCTACAGNACGAGCCGGAAATCGTTGAAGCGCAAGCGTTCAAGTCCGAAAATCATCAACTAAGGGAAATGCAAAAACGAATTCGTGACTTGCAAGAAGAGAATGAAATTCTAAAAAAAGCGATGCACTTCTTCGCGAAAGACCGTCGGTAAAATATGCGTTCATCCATGAACACCGCTCCGAGTACCGACTGGAGAAGATGTGCTGCGTGCTCGATGTTTCTCGCAGCGGGTATTACAAATGGAAGGATCGTCCTGTGAGTGAGCAGGCGCGTCAACACAGGGATTGGACGGATCAGATCAAAGAAGTGTTCGATGCGTCTCGTCAACTCTACGGCAGTCCCAAGGTCACCGAGAAGCTCCAGCAGCAAGGTGTGAATATTTCAACGCGAACGGTGACACGGATTATGAGCGAGCAACAGTGGCGCTCAAGAACCGTCAAAAAATACAAGGCAACAACGAACTCCAAACACAATTTTCCAGTGCAAGNTAAGTCGGCATCAATGACGTACCGATAGCCTTCGTCTAAGTCTTTTCTGATCTTCTGAAGCGCCATGTGTGCACTTCTGCCCGGTCGGAACCCGTAGCTACAATCCATGAACTTGGCTTCAAAGATGGGCTCCATTATGCGTCTTGCCGCGGCTTGTACCACTCGGTCTCTCACGGTAGGAATACCTAGGGGTCTTTGCGTTCCGTCTGCTTTCGGGATGTAGACACGACGTATGCGTTTCGAATGCCTTGATGGTCATCCGATCGATCCCTGCCGCGCCTCGATTGCGCTTAACCTCTTTAAAGGCTTCCTCCAGGTTTGGTTTCGCCCATATCTTGTCGATGAGGCTGTACCATTTGCGGTCTCCTTGCTTTGCTGCTTCACGAGAGTGATTGTGATTTCCCTGTTCCTCCATGCTCGTTCTCCTTCCCTAACAGTTCCATGGTTTGTAGCCTTTCGGCAATCTCCATTTCCCTGACGGTACTCGCCCCAGACGGCTTCTCCTTATGTTCATTCCCCGGTTCTTCGCACATCATAGCTCACCGGCTCCTGCCTGGCACATGGCCTCCCTCAATCTCTCTTCTTCCATGGTTTCGGGCTTCGCACAAGTCACCGCCTTTTGAGTCGGTGCCTGCATCAGTAACAGCGTACCGATTCGTTTGCCTTTGCGGCCTTTCCGGCAAACTTCTTCACTACTATCCCTACGTCTGACTTCTCACCATCCGTAATCTCCCCTTAACCCTCACGGTCTTGAGCTAGGTTTACCGCTTAGCGGAGACGATGAGATCTCCTTGGGTTACGTCATTCGACTTTCCCCCGATTCCAGTCCTCCTAACTTGCAAGGCCTATTGGTGGTATTGGACATTCCCTTTTTGCGCAGGGTCATCCGGCCTTGCCTGCCAACATGGTTATGCCGCCTGTTCCGGGTTTTGCCTTCACATCCTCCGCACGCATCCTCACGGACTGCGCACTACGTGTCAGCTATGTACTTCCGCCACCTCGCGGTGTACTGGAGACTCTCACTCCTTAGTCGATGCGCTGCCAAGCGCACACAAAATAGCGGCATAAGGGAGAACTCCCTTATGCCGCTATTTTTTTATTCTACTAAAATTATATAGAAATTACAGAATATCCTCTCCACCTGCAGCAAGCGCGTTGCTGAACTTGTTATAGAGGACAGGATGCTCCGGCACGGCGAACGCCTAAACAAAATCGAGCTTCTTTCACAAATGTAATCAGTTTCATCTTTTTGCCTCCACCTTATTTTTACAGCATGATAGGCTTCTCTTTATCAGCAATTATCTGAGCTTCCGCCTTCCGCAGCCGTTCCATAATGAACCTGCAGTTCAGCTCCTTTTCTTTCAAATCCTGAACCGTATAATAATACTGATTGCTTGCTTCAAATCCAACTTTGGAATCGCTAATGACAAGATGATAGAGCTGTCGAACATTATCACTTTCCTTTTGAACGATGTCCATGAGCTTGCGACAGCTCCTAAGTTTCATTTCATCGCGTTTCGAAGTCAGGTATTGGTTACGAGCCATTATAAACGAGATTTGCAAATAAGTGCTGTAGAAATGTAGATAAGCTGCGTTAGCTGCAGTCATCAGGTTTGCGAAGTCGTTCTTTGCTTCCGCAGGCGTCAGCTTTCGTGCCTTTTCCAGTAATCGAACCCCCTTCTTCCAGCCTGCTGACAGCTTCTTGAACTGCCTTGCGAATACGGGTTTCGGGTAATTGCCTCGCCAACCCTCGAGGTCATCGTACGGAAATCCTAACATGGATGCCGTATTGCCGGTCGGCTCAAGATGTAGCAGGTTTGCGGGCCCGTAGTTTTGCGGCGCGACATACAATACGTTCAAATCAAAAGGAAATTCACGGAATGCCCGGCTGAAAGCGATCGACGCATCGCCTATCTTTTGACCTGCCGCTCTGCCGAATTTGCCTTGGAGCAGGTTCTGGACTCCCTTCTTGTCGCCACCCTCGACTTTTGTATCGGTTTCCCAATAATATTCGGCTGCAAGCTCCAAATTGAGCGAAGGATAACTACCGAGCGTCCAGCTCAGCATCAATGCGCTGACTCCTGATTCCTTCAAATTTGCGAGATGTTCTTCCAGCAATGGAAAGACAGGCAGAAAGGGAACCGCTGAACATTCCCAAGTATTGTTGAGTTGCACCTTCGCCGCAACCCTCAGCCCTCGCTCTTTCGCCATCCGCCACATACGCTGAGCCTTCTCGCCCGGACCAACGTTGGACATCGAATAATCAATCACCTGATTCGGAATTCCGGCAATATTCGTTGGCAACGCTTCCTCGCTTGTACACATGACAAAAACATTATCCGGGAGCGATTCGATTGCTCTGGAATGGTCGCCCTCCGACCACCCCCAGTGGCCGCTCCACCCCCATGTCCAGCACAAAATTCGCGCATCGGGCTTTTCTCTGAATACGCCTTCCGCAATAAGACGGTTGACTTCAGCAGTCACTTCACTAGATGTCCTCAGGCTGCAGCGTGGACAATTCGTCCTTCCTCCGACAGCTCGTGAATAACAGTGCGTCCAATTTTCCGACATCGTAATGGTGATCAGTCCCGCTAATTCGGGCACCTCGCTAAACAGCCTTGATATAGCGCCGCTGAGCAATTTTTGGACATCGGGATGGGAGGTGCATAGCATCGCTTGGCCATCATCCTCTGTATGCCCCTTCCAATCCGGCTTGTCTGCGAAAAAGGCTTCAAGCATAGACCTGGGCTCGTTGCAGTATAGAAATACACCTATTCCATATTTTTTCGCTCGTTGCACAAGATTGCGCAATCCATCGATTCGTTTCTCCCAACCGACGGATAACTGTGGAGCCGCCTCCCACGGTACTAGGCTATATAGCACGCTTTGCAGCCAAACTCCGTTGATACCCATGTCGGACAGTCTCTCAAGCAGCTCGTCAGGATAAGGATCCAGTTCAGGCTCCAGCAGCGGATCACCAAATAGAGCGCCATAAGAATAAATAATGCGTGTTTCGAATTTCGAGTCCCGCCGGTACTCTCCTGTCACGATATAAGGCAACCCGCTTTGGCTCATCTGCTTTGAAAGCCATTGCAGCCCCCGCATCGCACCGACTTCATCAACGGCGATAATTGAGATATTGGTCGGCGTTACCGAGATCGTATGGCTTTCCGCTAAACGGGTATCATCAGGAACAATCGAAATGCGCATGATGTTTTTTTCAGAGGAGTCCTCCCCTTCATCTGCGGCATGTGCTGACCCCGCATCCTCGCTGATCATCCACTTGCTTCCCCACATTTGTTCATGTTCCCTAACGAATCGTTCCGAAGCCGATTGAAGCACGGCAGTCTCGTACGGCAACATTATCATCCAAGGCGCTTTCAGACTCACCTCGCCCGAAAGCGGTTTGCGAAATGGAATTCGTACGCTCGCGACTGCTTTTTTATATTGATTCAAAAAATCGAAAGGCTGTTCGCGCCGTCCGAAATCGGCTGCTTCATTTTCTTTCTGTTTCCCGAACTTCGCTGCAATCGTTTGTTTTATCCACCGAGTCCAGTCCCGCTCCTCCAACGTAAGCTCCTTATAGCGCACCGTCTCGGTCCAAGGCTTCACGCTTCCTAGCTTTATCCATAGGAAATCATCCTCTTTCAATGTGAAAGCAAGCTTCTCCTCCGTCCATTCCAGCAATTGCAGCAATTGCTGGACGGGAAGCAGATGCCAGTTAGCGCGGATAATCGTAATATATCCTCTTTCTAGCCATTTGGTCTCGTTGTTGACTTGCTGCTCCTCAAGTCCAAGTTCGGCAGCGACTTCCGTAATTTGAGCTTCGGTAGCGCCGAGTACTTTTGCTATGTTGGCCAGAGGCACCAAGCCCCAGTTACGCCAAATAACAGCCTGCATGCGCGTTGGGAAATGCGGCAATTGGATCGATGGATGATTTGGACTATCCTCTATATGTAAAATCACAATCCACTCCGTTTCATCGTATAAGTTAGAGTCGACCTTATTATTCCATCTTTCCTACCATAACTTCGCATCCCGTCTCGCAAGAAGCGACGATCGCATTGGCAACTTCAATTCCATGAACCGCATCGGCAAATGAGATAACGGCTGGATCCTCGCCAGAGGCAATACATCGGCAAATATAGGTCAATTGTTCACGCAAGCTCCCTACCGTTGCCCCGTGAAGCTTAACGTGAATATTCATATCGGGCGTTTGTCTACCTTCTCCGTTCCATATATGCAAGCCAGACTGGCTTGTTTCGAAATGCGCGATGCCGCTTAGTCCGATCACTTCAATCGCATCTGCGATTTCAATGCCCGCCTTGTCTGGCGTCAGCCAATTGCTGTGCAAAACGGCAATCGCGCCGTTTTCGAATTCCAGGTTTGCCCATAGCACTTCAGGAGAGGTTGCCCCGGATAACGTTCTACCATATGCTTTTACCTTAACAACACGGGAGCCGGCGTACCAAATAGCCAAGTCGATATCATGAATCATCAGTTCAAACACGGTATGCACCCGCTTAAAGGTTTCAAACAAATAACGCTCGCGGGATCGCTTCATATACATGCTGACAGGAGTTCCGATCTGGTTGCTCTGAATCGCATCTTTAATCGCCGCATAACGGGGATCGAAACGAAGCAGATGCCCCGGCAAAATCAAGCGGCCGCTTGCAGCAGCAGCCGCTTGCATCTTCAGAGCTTCTTCCGGCCGAGTCGTTACCGGCTTCTCGACAAGCACATGCTTGCCGTATTGAAGCGCTTTCAAGGTGGGTTCCAAATGCTGACTTTCAAAGGTTACGACACTGATCAAATCAATACTAGCGTCCTGAAGCAATTCGTTCTCATCGGAATATAGCCGCTCAATACCATACGTTTTCCCCGCTTGCTCCAGCCTCTCCGGCGAACGATCGCAAATGGCCACAACCTCCGCTTGCCCGAGCGCGCTAAAGGCTTCCAGATGGCACATTCCCCATCTTCCCAATCCGAGAATACCCACTTTCACTTTGTTCATTCGCTCTCTCTCCCCATCTACAAATTCGGAGGCACATCCAAGCGCTCGAAGCAAACATGCGCTTTCTCGATATGTTTCCATGCTTCAGTCAACAGGAATGTTCCATGACCGGGAAACAAAGCATCGATGCGAAGCCAATGCAGCTTGGCAACCGTGGCCGCATATTCGGGAATGACGCAATCCCACGTATTTTGAATAACTACCTTCCCACCGGCGAAGATCGAATCCCCGCTGAATAGCAGCCTCCTTCCATCGCGTTCAAGCAGATAGGACACATGACCCTGAGCGTGACCAGGCGTATCCAGCACCATAAGCGCAACTTTTCCTATCTCGATCTTATCGTTTTCCCTAACGCCTCGAGCAACTGGACAAGAAGGGATTGTATAATCTTCCGGGTATACACCCGCCCGAATGGCGGGAGGAACGCTTAGCTTCTCCAGTTCTCCATTGGCGAGCCAATTACTAACGTCTTGTGAAGAAATAACCCGCATCCCGAACCTCGTGTGGAAATAAGCAGCTCCGCCCGCATGATCGCCATGACCGTGCGTCAGCAGCAAATAGTTGATTTTGTCGGCAGCGATACCGATGCGTTCAATATTCCCTACAATTCGCTCTGGATTTATTCCGCCCCCTGCGTCAATAAGCGCATATTCCCCGTCACCGCAGTCCAACAGATAGACGTTGCAATCCATGGTATCGCTTGTTTGCGCGCCGTATTTGCCGCTCCCGACCAAATAAATCCCATCCTCGAGCTTTATCATAATGCTACATAGGCGATACATTCGATTTCAACGCACATGCCAGGGGGGAATTTTCCGACTTCAATCGTGCTGCGGGCTGGCGGCTCTTCTTTGAAAAAAGCCTCATAAACGCGATTGTACGTCTGGAACGCATTCAAGTCGTCGATAAAGGACGTCACTTTAACGACGTTATGGAGCGAGGTTCCGGCAGCCTGCAAAATTTCCTCCATATATTGAAGCACGACGCTTGTCTGCCGCTCCATATCCCCAGGGTACAGCACCTCTCCTGTTTCAAGATCAAACGGGCAAGTGCCCGCCACATAAACCATATCTCCCAGCTTTACGGCTTGAGAATAAGAGCCGCTCGGTTTCGGCGCTTTATTCGTTTGTATGATTTCTTTTTTCAAAGCTCTCTCAATCCCTTCTGGCTCCCATTGTACTTGCAAGCCAATTGATAATAAAACTCTGCCGCCAGCTCAACATCGGAGACGGGAACCCATTCTTCGTCCGTATGCGCCTGCTCTATCGAGCCTGGACCAAAGACAATAGAAGGAATGCCTTTCCAAGACTGAAGCTTGCTTGCGTTGCTGCCGTAGGATACCCCACGCAAGGATTGATCCGTACCAAGCTCTTCGGCAACCATCTGCGCAAAACATACAATCGACGCCTTATGTGGAGTGTTCAACGCAGGATCCAGCAGCAACGGTTCTACGGTTAACTGGATATCGTTAAGCTCTGCTCTTAACTCCCGTTCAAATTCGGATAACACTTGCTCCGGCGATTCGCCTGGCACGATACGACGATCAATGCGCACTTCGCACAGCTCCGGAACGATATTGATCTGACTGCCGCCGCTGATCGTACTGACAACGATCGTTGGGCTTCCGCACAATGGACTAGCAACCTCAGCCAGACCCGGCTCTACTCGCTCCCGTATATGACGGACAACATCCACCATGGCGTAGATGGCGTTATCGCCTCTGTGTGGAGCCGAGCTGTGCGCTGCCTTGCCATAGGTCTGAACGGCAAACCGGGCACATCCCTTATGCTCCACTACTATGCCAAGCTCCGTCGGCTCGCCGACAACGGCGCCCGAGATGGGAATATCCAAGGACATAAATGCAGTAAGGCCCTGGAATGCATACTCCTCATCGACTGAAGCGCAGAAGATAAGATCGGCATGAAGCGACTCCGGATGGCGCGCGCAGCGTTCCATCATATGGATCATACCCGCCAAAGCTCCCTTTGTGTCACAGGCTCCCCTTCCATATAATCGCCCATCGTGATGAGTAGGCACTAATGCATTCTTCATGCCGCCGAGCGATACGGTATCCATGTGAGCTTCAAACAGCAGCGCTGCATCGGGCCTACCAACCCGAATTTCTGCGATAATATTGTCACGCCCATCGGCAACAGGCTGCCTCGTTACCTTCAGCCCCGCCTTGAGCAGACGCGCTTCAATATATTCGGCAACGTCCCGCTCTCCTCGGGCATCCTTGCTGTAATGCGGATTAACACTTTGAATGCACAGCAATTGTTCCAAAATTCGTACGGCTGGGTGCGCCGCGCCTTCAACCGCCGATCTATCCACATGCTTCACTCCTACAACCAATTGATGTTATGATAATCCCAATCCTTGGATTCTTGTAAATCCTTGAACTCATTAAAAGATCGAAGAATATGTTTACGCATCACTTCCTCAGCAAAGTCCGGATCGCGACGCACAAGCGCGTCAATTAATTCGGCGTGCTGATCCACTTCCTTCTGCTTCGTAGACACTCTTCCTAATATTCGGCCGGCAAGCGAAATATGAAACGTGATGGAATCATAGCTTGCGCTTAGCCGGGAATGATTAGACAAGCGGATAATGCTTTGATGAAGCTCTACAGATTCCTGGAGCAGTGAATCAACAGAATCATCCGCCATCTTTCTCTTCATCTCTTCAAAGAACTGTGACATTGCCTCAATTTCTTCGTCGGTTGCCAGTTGGACTGCCAATCGAATGGCCAACCCTTCAAGCATGGAACGAAGCGAATACACCTCGAAAATATCCTTCATATCAAATGTCCGCACCATCGGCCCCTTGTTTGGCACAATGGTAATAATACCTTCCCCGGATAACTGACGAATCGCCTCGCGAACCGGCGTCTGGCTAATCCCGAGATCTTTTGCAACTTTAGTCTCTACTATTCGATCGCCAGGATTAAGCTCACCATCCAATATTTGCTGCTTAATATATTCTGCCAAATCTACGCTCATGCTTTGTTTTTCCAAAAACGTTCGTTTTGTGATCGGTTCCTTCATTCTTTAGTCCCTGCTTTCCATCGATATTTATATCCTATATGTTGCATTATACCTTATATATAAAAAGCAGAATAGGAACTTACACGATGAAAAAGGGAGCTTCGTTACGGCTTCATCAAAATTTTCCCGCTTGTCACCTTGCCTGCAACCAATTGTGCAAACGCCTCATAGCCGTCAGCAAGCGAACGAATTTCGGTCCAGCCAGTCTCGGTTATCCTCCCGGCAACCAACAAATCTACCGCGTCCTGAAAATCCTGACGCGAATAGCAGAAGGATCCCAGAAGCTCAATCTCATGGCGGATCAAATAGTTAATCGGCAATACCGTTTCGTCTATGCCCAGACCAATATTCATAAAGGTTCCGCCGGGATTAAGAAGTTTTATGGCCGATTCTCTAGTTGTCTGGAAACCGGCGGCATCGATAACGACATCGATTCCCTTGGAACCAAATGTTTGCTTCGTCCGTTCTTCCAGGTTATCCTCCCTAGCATTAGCCGTTTCCTCCATCCCGATAGCGCGACACATCTTTAATCTTTCCGGGTTCGTATCTACAATCATGACCTTTGACGCGCCAAGCAGCTTCGCTATCTTGGCGCAGAGCAATCCGATGCCGCCTGCTCCCATCACAACAACATTGGCGAAGGCATGTCGATCCATCGCTCTTCGAGTCGCCCGAAGCGAACAAGCAAGCGGTTCTGCAAGCGCGGCGCGAAATGAATTCATCGACTCAGGGACCTCGATTGCGGCCGCAACAGGAACAATAGCCCATTGCGCGAATGCTCCCGGCATATGAATGCCTATAATTTTTCTACTTTCGCAAAGTTGAGTGGATCCTTGGCGACAACGATCGCATTGTCCACAGAAAATCAGCGGATTAACAACGATTTTCCTGCCGATTAAAACGTCGTTCTCCTTATTTCCAACCTGCTCTATGATGCCGCAAAATTCATGCCCCATAATTAATGGCGGCTTGCGCAAACTGTTATGGCCCAAATAACCTTCAATTTCCGACCCGCAAATGCCCACGGCCTCTATACGCACAAGGAGTTCTCCATCCTCGGGTATGGGACGCTCCCGATCCTCCCAGATCATTTCCTCCGCCGCGCTCCATACTAATGCTTTCATTTGCGAACCTCCAATCTTGTGAACATGAATAATAGAATAGGGATTGTATGATAGGATTCCAGTCAGAATTATAGATACACATCAAGGATGACTATGCCGCGACCAGGAACTCGCACTTGAAATCCGCTGTCTTCAGGAGTAATAGGAACCCCTGGGAAGTCATTTTTTATAATAACCTTACGAATGGCTCGCCCCCAATCGATAGTGGCGGAAGCGTAGTTCATATTCTCGTTGTAGATGAACACTCTGCTGCAGCCTGCATCCGTTTCATAAGCCATGATCTTGAACTCGCCTTTTCCACTTTGTATTGCCGGTGTGTCCGAACTTTCAATGATCTGATCCACTATGCTTTGCAGATAGGCCATTGATATTTCGCGTACAGGCAGCGGATCTAGCCAAGAAGACGGATCTCGAGACGTAACATCCTCCCCCGCGTTTGAGTAGGCATCCGGCTCCGATCCTAGTAAAAACCGGGCCCCTTTGTCGTAACGCATAATGGCTGCCAGTTCTTCCTCAGGGAATAGATGCGGATTAACCACAACGATTGGACCGTTAATGAGATGCAACTGTTCAATACGAACGGCGGCGTAAAGCGGAACGCCTCTGGAGGATAGTTCATGGACGAATTTATGTGCCGTCCAGCCCCTTCCTCCGATATAATCGTTTAATTGCCGCTCAAATGCGCGATCCGACCAAACCAGACAGGCACCCCTCCATTGCTTGGGGTTCGCTTCAAAACCGAGTTCCCAACGCTTGTCGATCCATTGCCACTCATGCTTCTCAATCCCATCCGACAAACAGGCGACAAAACCGGATGAACAACGCGCCAATTCCCCCCTCTCATCCACAACAAACAAGTTGCTTAGTGAATAAATATCTCGTTCAAGCACTGTAGGCGCATGACGAAGGGCATCCCATCTTTCCGTCGTATCGTGAATAGAGTTTAGGCAGATCAGCCTCGCCTCGGGGACATATGCTTTAATCGTCAATAACATGGCCATAAAATCGTAGTAAGGCTCCATCTCTACTCCAGCCGCGCCAATCGATAACGAGGAGATCACCGTTTCCACAACAAATCCGTCTATCCCTGTATTTGCGATGCGCTTATAATCAACTCCGTATCGGTATAACGCTTCGAACGGATCCCTTGTCCACGCGGTATTAAACAACACTTTGCGTCCTTCGGCATGCATGGAGTTAACGATTTTCCTCCACAGCTGTTCCCAACGATCGGAATAAAATCCAATCCATTGCTCCCGCATGTTTTCCCATATCCATTCAGCGCGCTGCTTCAACTGATCCGGATGCCCTTCGCATAAAGGCGCAATAAGATTGGCCATATCCGGTGAAAGTGTCTCTCTGAATTGTCCGACCATATCATCGGAATAATCAGCGTCCGCAAGAGTGATTCGTGGACTGGTATAGCCATCCGAACCATGGTATCCGTCGAAGCCGTAATCAGACAACGTCTCGCTCAGCTTCTCAATAAAAAGATCTTCATAATAAGATCCATCCTTGAATCTCCTTAGCGGATTCAATGAACCGTAATATTCGCCATCCTTGCGAAGCTCACACAGATAGCGATGATCATCGCACCATTCGCTGGCTAAGATCTGCCCTTCGGATATATACTCAAACAGATTAAAGAAGCTGCAATAAACTTCAACCCGCTGTCGTTGCAGTTCCTTAACAAGCCCATGCAACTGGAAATTGGTCCATACTTGCCTCATCCGCTCCCGACCATAGGGACGCCCTGCATAGGAACAGCATTCGGGCGGAAGAGCCCATTCCCGCTTCATCCCTTGATGGGCATGAATAAAGTCAGGAGTAAAAAAAAGAATGGATAGCCCCTCAGGATGAAAGCCTACACGGCTCAAAAAATCCTCAACGCCATAATCCGGCAATTGGTTATCGAATCCGATCAATTCGATCCACAGCCATTTCTCAAAATGTGTGTTCATCGACATAAACCGCAATCACCTTCGCTTCCTTCGAGTTATTGCACGATCGCCGGATCAATGTTTCCGGTTTCCTTCCATTGCCTGCTGAGTTCTCCGACAAGTCGCGACATCCGCTCATAACCGTCCTTCGTAATGACAAAACATTCTTCAATTCGGTTGGAGCCATCGGGATGTCCAAATAAACTAATATCGGTATTTACTGTCATTCCAGGAGCGAATACGCCTTCCGTACTTTCATTCGGATAAGGAGACTCGGCTTCCGCGACGCCGCAGCCATGCAGCGGTGGATATAAGTCATATTGAGATACGTTTCGATTGCGAAAATGTTCTTTCACAGCCTTCACAAGCTCCGACTGTTTGCCTCCAGGCCGTAGTTTGGATATAGCAATGTCGTTCGCTTCAAGCAGAAGATCGATAAACTGCCGCTGTCGTTCGGATATAGTCCCCACAACAAATGGGAAATTAATAGTTGCGATATATCCTTCATATTGAATAGCGAGAGCAGCCATGACCATGTCGCCGTCTTCAATCCTTTTACCGGTCGCTCTTCCGATAATGGTTTCCACCCGTTTCCCGCTCGATACGAGACAAAACGGCACAGCTTCAGCACCTGCTTCAAAAGCCGCTTGATGCGCGGCAGCGGATAGCTCCAGCTCGCTTTTGCCAACTTCAGCGGCTGCTAGCAGCGCTTTATATCCGACATCGGCTATTCTTGCCGCTTCTTTCAAACACGCGATTTCATTTTCCGATTTCAAAAGGCGGCTTTCGCATAAAATCGCATTAGCATCCGACACCTCACATCCAGCGAGTCCGTCCACAATCGCCGCATACACTTGACGTGACATGGCGTCATCGCCGACAATGCCAACCTTGCGTACGAACGTCTTTTGCTGGATATCGGCAAATAAGCTTCCGAAACTCGTATAGTTGGCATGGGGATATTCGATATCATCAGGTACCGTTACGCATGCGAAATCCGGAATTAAAGATATATTCGGCCAAGCGCTCATTTCCTTGCAGACATTCTCCCCTTCAGGGGCTGCCAGTAAAATTGGCTCTCCTTCGTAAGGGACTACAAGCGCCCCGCGTTCGAACAACGGCCAGAAATTGCTAACATACCGTAAATTCTCACGGCGATATTCGTCTCCGTAAATAATGAGCAAGTCGAACTGCTCTCGTTTCATTTGATCTTTCATCCGGTTTATTCGATCCTTAAATTCTTTATGGGGAATTTTTATCATGTTTCGTTCCTCCTAAAGGATGATTTCAGGTCTGTCCGTATTTTTCAAAAAAGCTTCTCCGTAATTTACTCCGGCTTGCGCACCACGCATGAACGCTTTCCCTTCCAGTTGACGAAGCGCTCCCGGAACGACGGAACATTGGGAAGCGTAGGCTTTCATCGCTTCCAGTTTCGCTTCCAAAGTATCCGATATATCAACGATATGCGAAATTTGGTGAAGCAACTCGATCACTTCAAAGTAGTATAACGCTTCAGGCTTCCACGGATCTCCGAGTTCGAGCGAGCACGTCCAGCCCGCTTGCCAGAATGCGTCGGTCGCAATTGAGGCTACAGCCTTATGCGTGTTGTATTCTCTCCAGTAGTGGGTAAAAACGGCTTGAGGCCGATATGCGCGGATCGCCTTCATACAGATTTTATAGGTAACCTCGTTTGCCGGTATGGCGTAATCGCCGTAGTCGTAAGCTTCAAAATGAGAAATGCCTAAGATTTTCTGTACTGCCTCTCTCTCATTCCGTCTCGTTTCTACGATGCTGTCTTTTTCTGCAAGAGTAGGGTAACCCTCATTACCGTTAGCAAACATGACAACATTAACTTCAATACCAGCAGCGGTCATTCGTTTGATCGTTCCGCCGAGTCCCAGCACTTCGTCATCCGGGTGCGCGCATATGACAAGCGCTCGTTCAATATTTAACATGTATTGATCGCTCCAATCACTTTTGAAAGTTATAACTATCTGTCAAACTATGTAATAGTCGAGACACATCCTCCGTGTCGTTGAACAAATGAACAGAGGCCCGAAATCTGCCATCTCCTCCCCATACAAAGACCTTGTCGCGAAGCAGCCTCTGAGCAATTTCTTCCCCTTGAAGGGTTGATACACATATGTTCCCAGCCCTTCGCTCCGGCTGGACAGGAGTCATAACTTCGTAGCCTAATGCTTGTAAGCGCTCTATTAATTGTCCGCCCAGTTCCAGAATGTGACTTTCAATCCGATCAACGCCAATCCTCCGAATTAATCCGGACGAATAATTCATGGCATAGATCGTCGCATAACTCGGGAAGCCAAGCTCGAATCTTCTTGCATCATCACAATAATCGAAGGATTCAAATCGGTTTTCAGAGAACATATCTTTAATACTTCGCCATCCGATCGATTTCGGGAAAAATGCTGACGTCCTCTCCGGATTTACGCCCAAAATCCCCATTCCGTGAATGGATAATAGCCATTTATAAGAGCTGCACACGATAAAGTCCGTTTCGTTCATGTCAACAGAGACGGCTCCCAGAGATTGTGTGACATCAAGGAGCAATAAAGTGTTCGTGGTTTTCAAGTATCCGTACAGTTTTCTGTAATCGATTCGAGCGCCAGTAAGATAGCTTACATGGCTGGTGATCACCATTCTTGTTCTTTCATCAACCCTTGATAAAATATCGTCAATCGATACTTCCCAATTCCTATGAGAAACAACGCGCAGTTCAACTCCTATTTCCTTGAGCCGAATCCAAGGAAGAACACCCGAAGGAAATTCCAAATTATTAATGACGACATTATCACCTTCTTTCCAATCCATCGATTGAGCGATCATTGATATCGCTTCAGAGCAATTGGACAAAAAAGCTATATTCTCCGGTTGATGATGGACTAACTCTGCAATGTTTTCCTTGCACTCTTGTTCGATCTCTGCGTTTCTACTCCTGCCTACTGGCCCCTCCCCCCGCACCTTTAAGTACTCATGGACAGCTTTTAAGCCATCCTTATGAACAGGCGTTTCCGCACCCGAGTAAAGCCAGGTGCAAGTCTCCAGTCCGACAAAATGCTCCTTTGGCTCAAGTGGTTTCATTTGTTGTCGTTTCTCCCTCTCTTTTATATATTATATATAATCAATTATACTTGATATATATTCGATGTCAATAAACAGTTTTCCATAGATTAACATGCGCACTTATAAATGACGCTCGCGTCAATTTGCCAAAGGCAACTTAACGAGAGCGTCCGAATCGTTGTCATTATCCGTCTATCTTTCTAACTCAATAAACTTCTATCTCTGCAAACTGCATTCTATAAATGAGCCCTTCGTTTGGAATTGTCCGCAATTTTGTGCCTTCTATTTTGACATATCTCGCATTTTGACTCGCAAAAGCAAACGTCTGGACGGCATTGCCAGGAACAGCATATCCGGTTCTAGTCACAACCGTCGTCCAATTCACATTATCGGCGGACACCTGAATCGTGAAGTTCTCCGGAAATCCCGCTCCAATATTCGTTCCGTCATTTCTCGGATAAAGATCAACTCGATTGATGGTTCTGTTGGTTCCAAGATCCACATTGATCCATTCCGTATGATTCATTGTCAAATTGGAGTTGCTGCTCCAGCCGTAAGAGCTTGCGTCTGAAGATCTCGCCCCGTCCACCGCTTTCGCTGTCCCCCAGCCAAACCCTTCAAACGAACTAGATGCTGTTACGGTCTTGACCGGTAGGAAGTAAAACTCGTCAACATATACAGCGTATATATTGCTCATGTTATTGGCTGGCGTCACGTACACATATTGCGAATGGGTCTGCGATGGCGTGAACGTTCCGACCTTAACCGTATGCCAAAGCATATTTTCCATGCTTGCAGCTGATACAGTAACAGACGAGCCTATCTGGCTTGCTGCCGTTTCGTCATAAATACCGGCTTCAAATGCATTCCCGCTTGGCTGTGAAGGCGGAGAACCGTAAGGCCAGCCCGTTATCGTATCATTGGCATATCTAATCTTGACTTTCGCATACAAATCATAAGTCACACCAGCAGATACACTTGCTTTATTCCAATACCACTTTATATCGCGACCGTTTGTATTCTGCACAATTTTCATTGCCGTCTTTGAATCGGATGCTGTTACATCCTCGTTTCCCTTCATTGCGCCGTTCTGTAGAGTGAATAATTCATCCTGTCCCGAGTACGCAGCTGCACTCTTTACGAGTTTAATAATTTTACCCGCACCGGGCGAAAAATTCAGATTGCTAATTGTATAGCTGGAGGAGTCAGAATGGTATACAAGAGGTGAATTATCGTAAACATTATATATTTCCGATATATCCATCCCCAACTCAGCACGATTAATTGTAATAGTAACATTCTGATAATTCGAACTATCGCGATTGACAACAACAAGATACTTATCACCCGTCACTTTATCTACGTGTGTGGTTACATCCGCGCTCGAATAAATCGTATTGCCGCCAACAATAAGTCCTCCTCCGCTAGTACTGGCAACATTTCCTATACGGATCATGTTCTTGATCGTCGATTCCATGGTTGCGATTTCTCCGAATAAGGTTTGACTTGCGGTGTAATTAGCTGTATGGTTTAGTTCTTCATCAACCAAACCTTTCCAACCTTGCTGTGATTGATAGATGAAGTAACCAATTCCTTTTGAATTGTGGCCAATGGACAAGTAAGTCATTGCTCGCAGCTCGGCAGGGGTCGGAACTCTCCATCCCACTCCTGTTCCCCCAAAGTTTTGCAATATACTCCAATAAGGAGCTGGATTGGCGATGTCTTTTCTGATCTGCAGGTTGAAATAATCCATCTGTTCAGTGAAATCCCAGGCTCCTGTTTTAAAATTGCCGGCAGCGACATTCTCCCACGCTGGATAGATATCACTCAGAAGCGCATGAGTTTGTTGCGCAGAATAGTGCATCGACACGCCCTCGATATAATTGTAAACAATGGATACTGGATGGTTCGGATCGATTGTCTCCAGCATTCGTTTCATATTTTTCAAGTTTTCTGCTGTCCTAACATCGACTTCCGGCTCGTCTCTCAAATAATAATTCAGCAGTGCGCTTTTATTTCGAATCGGTGCGATCAACTCGGTTAAATAGTTGTACATCGCAACCTCATCATTCGCCAATGACTCGTTTCTATAAGCGGTTTCCGGATCGGGCATTGCGATAACCTTTAAATTGTTTTCGGCTGCTTTATCCAGATACATCGCATAATCAGCCGGTGTTTTTCGAGACATATTAACCATTGCCACTGTATCGGCATTCATATTTTTAATATCAGCAAAAGCTGTATTGATGTAGGTCGCTGCCGCAGGTGTGTGATAAGGTACCAGCTCTCCGGCAAACCATACCATTCTTGGCACGAAGGTGTTTGCTGTATTGGCTGGAGGCGAAGACAAGGTTACACCTGAAATGACTTGAACGTTTTTCTTGAATATATCCGTTGTCCCGTTTGCCACCTTCACCACATACAAGCCGTTCGGAACGATTTGCCCAGAGCTATTTTTCCCATCCCACTCAACAGTCTGAGTTCCCGACTGGCTTGCACCGTTCACAAGCGTTCTCACTAGCGAATTATTGACCGTATTGTACACCTTCACACTGACGGTTTGCGCGGCAGGCAGCGTATACGTGATGGCGCTCGTATCATTTAATCCATCCTGATTGGCCGGAGACATTTTGTAAGGGTATATGGAAATGCTCTGGCTTGGGTTATCATCGATGTTAGCCTTCTCTACATAAACCTTGTCGATTCTTACGCTCGGGAAATTTGTAGCATTATTAACTTTAAAAAACGCGATATGATAGGTGTGCGCAGGATTAAGTGTAACGATCGGCGTCATGACTTCATAATAAATAGGAAATTTCAAGTTAACGGGCCAATCAGTCGACTTAACAACCGTTGGGGGTACCGCAAATGAGCTGGTTGTATTGTTATACACCAAATATCCGAATACATCGCCAGACGAAGTATCTAGATCCGCAAATTGCGGATAAACAACCAGTCCAATTTTATAAGGCACATCCGCTTCGATCTTTGAAGAATCGATAGGCGCCTGCACAGTCCATTCAGGAACGGGACCATTAAAGAGTACAGCCGCGCTGTTATCACCTGGCAGCCCATCGGCTACAGATGCCCCTATGGAATCCAAATAAAGACTAAAATCAGTATCTTGTATCGTGTAGGTAGTGTGCTCTTTAAACATAATATAGTCCACGTAGATGTCAGACACTTGCGCAGCGTTGTTCACCCCTGCCACATAGAAAACAAGCTCATTCACGCCGGAGTTGGGTTTGAACGTCCCCACTTTATATTCTTTCCACACCATATCCTGTGTCTGAGCTGCCTCCACATGTTTCTCAGGCAACACGTAAGCCCCGTAAGTATTGTCCCATACCGCCATCTTAAAAGCAGAGCCTCCAGGATTGGAACCAGTATGATCTACTTTGACTCTAAAGAATACGTCATACGATACACCAGCCTTTAGGTCACTCATGTCGGTTTTTAAATATGTTATATTCCAATACTGACTATCGTTCATCATTCTCGCGCTTGAATTATCCGCTGTGCTGCCGTCGGTGGAACTAGTCACTCCGTTATAATACACAAAGCCGCTATCCGTATCCTGAATTTTAACGTCGGCCGCATTACTGGTATGCGCTTCAATAAATAATGCAACTATAAACAATGCAAAGACCACAATTAACCTGAACCATGCTCTCATTAGCTTAGTTCCTCCTTATTGTCATCTGAACATAATTCAGGCGACATTCGTAATATTTACAATTGTCGCCTGTAGTTAAGCCGTTCCTATTTCAATTGATATTTTGAATGAATTTCTAAAAATGTATCTACTCCAAGCTTCTTCAGCTGTTCCAGATGCTTCTCCCACTTCTCATCTGTTAACCCTTTCATCAGGAAATCGGCGAAGCTGGAATTGACATATCCGTTCGGACCGTTCATATCCTCAAACACACTAAGCGCTTCATAATCGTCCGCTTCATAAATTAATAGCGTATTCAATCCCTGCAAGGTCAGCAATGGCTCTTTTAGCGTGTATGCGGCCAACTCTTCCTTCTCACGAGGTGTAATAAATATGCCATCAGAGTAGTTTTTGGATGGAATAATATTCGGCGCATTAAATCCTGGAGCAAGACTAAAGTTAAACGTCATATTGTCCATTCCATCCGGTGTCGGCATATCCTCGTATGTGCCATCAGCCAACTTCTTCAGTCCGATGCCAACCGGTCCCTCCTGAATTTCCAAACTCATCTCAAAATCATAATGTGTGTCTACCCATTTCATCGTAATTTCCGGATTTTTATTGGATGACGTCATCATAAAAGCTCCGCTCCAAATCCCAGGATTTTCTTGTTTCCAGCCGAAATCCCCGTTTGGTCCTTTAAGACCGAGCAAAGGAACATATTCATCGCCATTAGTCAACGTGCTGGCTATCGGATAAGAAGCGACGCCAAGTATCGGAACCTCATTTTGCAATTTGGCGTGATAGATCGCTGAGGTTTGGGTTATCATCTCTTGATCCAACAAACCTTCGCTATACAATTTATTCATATATCGAACGTAGTCCTTATACCCTTCCTGCTGAGGAGCGAACAGAACTTTACCATCTTTAATGTAGGAATGATTCCATTGGTGATCCATGATCCCAAATGAGTTAGCAAGTGAATTGCCGCCAATCCAGTTGGAATTGAACATAAAGCTCATCGGTATTTCATCTTTTTTGCCATTGCCATTCAAGTCTTTGCCTTGGAATGCTTTCAAAGCCTCGTAAAGCTCATCCGTCGTCGTCGGTACAGCACGACCCACCGCATCCAACCACTTCTTGTTAATCCACATCGTATCCGGCGCCCGGTAGAATGGTGCGTCTACAGCTTTGGGAAGCGCGTAAATATTCCCATCGGCATGTGTGATCGCCTTTTTATATTCAGGATATTCCTCGAAGAGCTTCGTTAAATTAGGAGCATGCTTTTCAATTAGTTCATTTAATGGAAGCAACAATCCTTGATTCGCCCAATTGCTTAAATCAATTCCTCCGACCATTGATCCGTAGATTGCGTCGGGGTATTCCCCGCTTGAGAATATCAGGTTCAACTTTTCCATTTTCGACATTTCATCGACAAGCGTCCAATTGATATGAACATTCGTTTCTTTTTCCAAATTTTTGTATAGCTCATACTCATTGTAATCATTTACTTTACTGGAGCTTGCTTTAAATGCCAGGATATCCAACTCCGCGGTTTCAGCTAACGGGAAAGCAAGCTTATCTTTTTCGTCCCCTCCAGTACCCGATTCATTTCCCGTCGAAGATGGCGATTTTGTCGGTTCATCTTCCGATTTCGCGTTATTTTCTTTGGAGCAGGCTGCGAGCACGGAAAATGCCAGCAGGAAAACCAGCGTCACTTTTAACCATTTGTTCAATTTCAATCTCCCCTTCTAAATGTTGTTGTATATCATGTCGGACATCCGTTTTATCCCTTCACGGATCCAATCATAATACCTTTCACAAAGTACTTTTGCAGAAACGGGTAGAGAAGAAGCATCGGCAGGCTCGCAACCACGACGAGACCGTATTTCACCAACTCTGCCTGCTTGGCTTTCTCGGCGGCGCTATTAAGATCCCCCATCATCTCGCTTGCTTGATTTGTGATCAAAATTCTCCGCAGAATGATCTGAAGCGGCTGTAAATCTTCACTGCTTATGTAGATCAGCGCTTTGAAAAAGGAATTCCATTGCGCAACCGCATTAAACAGGATGATGACAGCAATAATGGGCAATGACAATGGAAGGACGATTCGGAAAAAAAACGAGAAGTTGTTGGAGCCATCTATCATCGATGCTTCCAGCAATTCATCAGGTATGCTCTGCTGAAAAAAGGTGCGGGCAATAATAATTTGAAAAGCAGTTACCGCGCCAGGAATGATCATCGCCCAAACACTGTCAAGCATTCCTAAACTTTTTACTAGAATATAGCTAGGAATCAACCCCCCCTGGAAAAACATAGTAAACAGAATGAATAGCATAATGGGTGTACGCCCCGCCAAATCTTTACGAGATAAAGCATACCCTCCACTAATGGTTGCGGCTGTGCTTAGAGCTGCACCTAATACAGCATAGATCAGAGAATTTTGATAGCCTTTCCAAATCATTTCATAAGAAAATATCGCGGAATACCCGGACCAGGAAAAGTCGACCGGCCAAAGCCATACTTCTCCCGAATTTGTAGCGTTGGGATCGCTTACCGATGCGATCAAAATAAAATAAATGGGATAAAGGATGGCGATAAGTACGATTACAAACAAGGTTATGTTAAACATATCGAAAACGCGGTCAGAGACTGTTCTTTTATTCATATTTTCCCTCCTACCATAATGAAGTACGATTCATACGGCGAGCTATCGAATTAACGATAACTAGCAATATACAATTTATGATTGAATTAAATAGTCCAATGGCAGAAGCATAGCTGAATTGACCTCCAACAAGACCCTTCTTATAAACATAGGTCTGAATAATCTCCGCAGAAGAAATATTAAGCGGATTTTGCATAAGGTAAGCCTTTTCAAAACCTAAATTGAACAAGTTTCCCACGGTCAAAATAAACAGGATTGAGACTGTAGGCATAATCCCCGGTAAATCAATATGCCAGATTCGGTGAAGCTTATTTGCTCCGTCAACAACCGCCGCTTCATGCAACTCCGGGCTTATTCCTGTTAACGCAGCCAAATAAATAACCATCCCCCATCCCAAATTTTGCCAAACGCCTGACCAAACAAAAATCGTTCTAAACCAAGAAGACTCTCCAAAAAAATAAATGGTATCCCCGCCGAGCGCTGTAATCAGTTGATTAATTAATCCGGTCTGTGGCGATAGAAACAAATACAGCATGCCGACCAATACGACGGTTGAAATAAAAAAGGGGGCGTATGTGACGGTTTGAACTATACGTTTGAACTTGTTGCTGGCAATCTGGTTAAGCAGCAGCGCCATGATGACCGCGATTGGAAATGTAGCCAACTCGTATAAACTGAGCCATATAGTATTTCCTAGTATTTCCCAAAATAAGATATGATCAAAAAATCGTTCAAAATGTTTTAAACCTACCCATTCGCTGCCTGTAAATCCTTTAGAAACCATATAGTTCTTAAATGCCATCTGAAGTCCATACATAGGCACATATTCCATGATCAGAAAATAAAGCAAAGTAGGAAGAAGCAATACATATAACTGCCAGTTTTTTGCTACCTTATTAAAATGAAAAAGAATATTATTGAAAAACTTCCTCTTCTTCATCAGGGTCTTCCACCCCGGGTCAGAATTTCGATTCAATTCGATATTCATTGTCTCTGCTCCTTATGTATGGGATTATAGGACTCGAATGGCTGGTTATTAGATGATCATTTTTGTAATTCACATCTCTTTTATATTATATATAATATATTATACTTAAACATCTGGGTCTGTCAACAAAATTGTATACGCATTCATTCCCATGAAAAAATAAGTCTGTCTCTTAGGTTTACCTTGAACTGCCCCCCGTCAAGAGACAGTATAAAAAATAAAAAGTCGTTAAGCGACCTTGTCCCCTCCGTATACTTGCTGTCAAAGAGTGTAGTCTGCTAATAAAGTAAAGGCCTGTGACCTGCAGTTCCAATATGGAACAAACAGTGTCACAGGCCAAATTCATTTCATTCATGGTGGTGGCCGTAAAGGCCATGGTAGTTTTAGACGGCCCCTAGGGAACAACCCCGTACAAAAAAACTGTTTTCCCACTACCATCGACCATCACGATTTGAGCTGAATATCTAATTATTCACACAAGCTATGCTCGTTGGTATACAACCGGAAAACTGTCCCCGATAATGACTTCACCTGGCATCACATCAATATGTGGTTCCATAGGGTGAGTCCCGGTAGGAGCGTAATAGGTATGTTCAGGCATATAATGAACAGCTATTGCGCGCCGTTTAGTATCCGTCCGATTATGGGATCCTCCGTGCCAGGTTAAACAATGATGATAACCTACCTGACCTTTTTTAATTTCAAAAGGCTCTGCTTCGACCTTTGCCCCCATGGGCAGCAGTTCAGGTTGATTGTGATAAGGCTTGAAATCGGAGGTGCTTCTGATATGCTTGTTCTGATTCCCCCATTTATGGCTGCCCGGAACCATCCACATGGCCCCATTCTCGATCGTAGCGTCATCAAGAGCAATCCAGGCGCTGACGAGATCAGGCGGTTGGATAATGGGCCATGCAGGATGATCTTGGTGCCATCCCGTTGGGCCGCCAGTAACCGGAGGTTTATATAGAAATTGATCATGCCAGATTCGCAATGTATTGGAACGGCACAATTGTGCTGTTTCCTCACAAACTCTCAGATTAGCAGCGTGATTCAAGTACGCTTCACTAGCCATCCAAATATTCACAATCTGGATAACCGTTTCTGTTTTGCTCATGGACATACCATATTCAGAACTGCCGTCCAGCAAATTGCGATTAAGAACCGGCTTATTTACCGACTTACCGGACATAACCAATTCGGCTTCCTTTCGGAGCAGTTCTACCTCCTGGTCATTAAGTATTAAATCACCTTTGATAAAACCTTTCTCATCAAACTCTTTGATTTGTTCTTGTGTTAGCATAAAATCCTCCCGTTCTTCCCGTTATTTACTTTCATATGGGTCTGCATTTAAAGAATAAAGAAAAACACCAACGCAGTCTTTAGGAATTTAGGAAGATATTTTGCACTTTTTAAAGGAAAAATGATCGCAGGGGAGAACAGGTATTGAAGACCCGAATAATTGAGGGAGGAAAACAAGGGAATGGATCAGAGCCGAGTCCATGTAGGAAACCTATCAACGATAAGACCAACCGTAAATTTTGCAAACCGCTCAGTTTCTTTACCCGGACAACAATGGGGGCCACGCACGATTCCTGATAGTCAATTGCTTTATGTCGTGTCAGGTTCAGCCGTTCTTACCCTTGGTAATCAACAAATTCATCTTGCTGCAGGAGATTGTGTATTTTATGGTTCTAACTCCCCGCATAAAATCATCTCGTCAGTGGCTGATCCCAGCACTTTGGCAAGCATTCACTTTAGCTGGGATCAGGAATCACCGAAGCCCATCTCTCCGATCGGAAACATATTGGCCTGTTCCGATAATGAGCTTACCCTCCCTACGCAAACCTATACAATTGACGTTGATGGCTATGGAAATTTCGTACTACCCAACCATTTTGTGATTTCCGATCTGGAAAGCTATTTTAACCAAGTCATTCGAGAGTACAGATTTGAGGAGAAAGGCTATGCCACGACTCTCAGAGGGTTAATGATGCAATTGCTCGTAGTGATTATCCGTCATCAAATTAACGGCTATTTTTCATCTACAGATTGGCGAAAAATTGCCCCCGCCCTAGAAGCGATCAGAAAGCAACCGCAACTCGATTGGACAATAGCTGAATTAGCTAATTTGTGCGGGTATCACCCTGTCTATTTTACCGAAATATTCAAAGAGACAATTGGCTATTCACCTAAACGTTATTTAATTTTGGAACGAATTCGCAAAGCAAAGCAGTATCTCCTGGAAGCGGAATCCATAGAGAAGGTTGCGGATCTGTTGGGCTATTCTAGCATCCACTACTTTAGCCGAAGTTTCAAGGAAATAACCGGTTATACACCGACAGAATTTAAGCAACTTAGTATCCATCTATAAGGTAGCATTATTAACAAAGAAGCCATCTTACGATTTCTTTGTGACGCCCAAGTTTCCTTTGACAACAACAATCAGGCCGAGCGTGATTTACGTATTGTGAAAGTGAAGCAATAGGTGTCCGGAACATTCCGTACAGAGAAAAAATCAAACGGCTGACATTTGAATAATAAATATATCTTAATCGATTATTCCTATACGTTTTAATGCTGCCATACAAATAGAATCAATTAGCATATCTGTCTGCCCTGGCAACATATTTATTGGCTTCTATTATTGTTTTATATTTTAATGGAAACAACTTTGTGACCTGTTAAGTATTAAAAGTCTATAAGAATAAGAATCATCCAAAGCACCCACTTTGTATCCTAGGGTTTGCCGTTCTATTAAGTCATATTTCTATGCTTCAACGAGATCATCCCATTTGATTTTCAATTCACCCTCTCCTTTGTCTTCAATGGGATTTATGCAATTGACGATACAAATTGAGTTGCGAGACTACATGGCGGTGATGACTAATACACAATTAGTACATTAAGTCGGTCATCGACAAAAAAAGCCACATCCTCATATTAGAGTAGTGTTAATCCACGAATACGAAGGCCACCTTCTTTAATACCTACGAAGGTGGCCTTTTATATACTCTATAGGGGAGCTAATTGTACAGACCCAGTTAGAAATCACTCGTCAGATCCACCCATTTCAAATCCAACACAACCGAAACCTTAATCGTATCTCGCAACACCTTATTTTTATAGTCACTGTCATCCTGCGAAAGGAGAATTACAACACCAAATACAGATGACTATAGAGTTCTAGGTATCGACTCGACATATCCTCACCACGCACTCCACATGCACCGTCTGAGGGAACATATCCACCGGGGTCACTTCCACGGTGCGGTAGCCGCCATCCTCCAGTATGCGAAGATCCCGCGCCAGCGTGGACGGGTTGCAGCTGACATAGACGACCCGCTCTGGCCGCATCGCCAGAATCGTATCCAGCAAGGCGGAGTCGCAGCCCTTTCGCGGAGGATCGACGACGATGACGTCAGCCTCCACGCCCTCTTGCCGCCAGCGCGGAATGACGACCTCTGCCGGCCCCGTCTCGAATGTCGCGTTGTCCATGCCGTTCAGCGCAGCATTGCGCTTCGCATCCTCGATCGCTTCCGGCACAATCTCCACGCCGTACACATGGCCGGCATGGCGAGCCAGGAACAACGAGATCGTCCCGATGCCGCAATACGCATCGATTACCCGTTCCTTGCCCGTTAATTCGGCGTATTCCACCGCTTTACGGTACAGTGCAATCGTCTGCGCAGGATTCACCTGGTAGAAGGAACGCGCCGATATCGCGAAGCGTATGCCGTCCAGCTCATCATAGATGACCTCGCTGCCCCACAGCACACTCGTCTCGTCTCCGAATATCGCATTCGTATCCCGTTCATTCACATTCTGCACAATACTCTTCAAATTCGGTATGGCTGCACGCAGCTTCTCAATCCACTCCGGCTTACGCGGGATGCGCTTGCCGTTCGTCACCAGCACGATCATCACCTCGTCCGATACGACGCCGATACGCACCATGACATGCCGCAGCAGACCTGTACGTGTTCTTTCGTCATAAGGGGCTATGCGCAGTTCTCGGGCGATCTCCTTCACGATGGAGATCACTTCATCATTGCGGCTATGCTGGATATGGCAATCGTCCATATCGATAATACGATGCGTGCCGCGCGCATAGAAGCCTGCGATCAGCCCGGCATCTTCCGTGCCGCTCCCGCTTATGCCCACCGGCACAGCTGCCTTGTTCCGATACCGCCATGGATCTGCCATGCCGATAGTAGGATGCACAATGACGCCATCTGCGGAGTCACGCTCTGCAGCCTGCCCCACTTCGGATCCACGTCCCGCAGGCTGCCCCCCTTCCGCACCATGACCCGCCGCAGGTTCCCCTGCCACCTTCAACTTGCCAATTCGCTGCAGGTTCTCCACGACGTGCCGCCTCTTCCAGGCCAGTTGTCCCTCATAGCTATAATGCTGAAGCTGGCAGCCTCCGCACTCCTTATAGATGGCGCATATCGGCGAGGTGCGATCACTGCTAGTCTCGACATGCTCCAGCAGATGAGCGTAGCCATACGTTTTCTTCAGCTTGGTCACCTTCACCCGCACTTTCTCTCCGGGAAGCGCCCCGCGTATAAAAAGGGTAAAACCGTCTACGCGGCCTACCCCTTCCCCGTCATGCGTCAGTCCCACGATTTCAGCGGTGACTTCTTCGTTTTTTTGCAGCGGCGCTGTCACTGCTGTAATCGCAGTCCGGGAACGCTTCCCACTCTCTGAATGAGAGGCCTCCAATTTACCGCCTTGTCCAGACAGGGCAGCCATACTGCCGTCTATTGAATCGCGGCTACTTCCGGACCTGCCAGCCCTGTCGCCTCCTATCGAATCACGACTTCTATACCGTCCGCTTGATTTTTCCCTTACCATATTGTCTCTCCGATCCTTCAACTCGTTCACAGCAGCAACAGGAGATACAGGAGGAATACAGAAGGAGTAACCGTTTTACCACGCTGCCTCTCACATATCGCACTGCTATTTGAACTAGCTGGATTTATAGCTATTAAAGTTGGGCGATATCGCCCAATTTGGCCTCATCAACTGGATTTTGTGCAACTAATTTGATCGAAATCTGCTATTACGGGCCATTTGCTTTAATCTAACTGTACTTTTTCCAGTTAAAAGCCACATTGCCCATCGATCATCAGTATTAACTGTACAAGATCCATCTGATTGCCAACCGTAGCCTTCTGATCGCCGACCGTAGCCTTCTGATCGCCAGCCGTAGCCTTCAGATCACCGACCGTAGCCCTGATGCCGACCGTAGACATCGCACTCCACCATAGAACTTCAGCATCACACTCACCGACGCGTCCTCATACTTCACCATCACACTCACCGCCCTGTTGATACCACGCACCTGACGGATTACCGATAGGTCGATACGCCCGTGGCGTCGGCGAATATGTGCAGATGGCGAGGCAGCACCGAGAAGGTACCCGGCAGCACGCCGCCATACTCTCCGTCGAGATTTAGCTGGACATAATCCGGCGTCGTCACCTTGATCCGATTCGTGCGGAAGTGCATGACATGCGGATCGTTCAGGTGCTCGCCGCGCAGCGCCAATGTGGCCAGACGGATGAACTCCGCCAGATTGCACTTGCGGATTAGCAGCACATCGAGCAAGCCATCGTCCAGCTTGGAATCCGGCGCCAGTCGCTCGAAGCCGCCGACGGAGTTGCTGTTGCAGATCAGGAACAACATGAACTCGTCGTGTATTTCGTCCATACCGTCCGCTTCCAGTCTCAGCTCCGTCGGGCGGATACGAACGATCTTCTCCAGCCCTTTCATATAATAAGCAAGCTGACCGATCATCGTCTTCAGCTTGCTGGGCACGTCATACGTCAGCTCCGTCAAGGAGCCGCCCCCTGCTATATTAATGAAGTAACGCTCGTTCATCTTGCCCACATCGATAGGACGTGTATACTGCCCGATAATAAGATCGCAGGCGTATTCCCAATGCTTCGGTATACCCGTCGCACGAGCGAAGTCATTCGTCGTGCCCACCGGCAGTATGCCGAGCGGAGGACGCTTCGACTTGTTCGCCAGACCGTTGATTACCTCGTACAGCGTGCCGTCACCACCGGCCGCGATAATCATGTCATAATCGCGGTCTGCCGCATCCGCAGCAGCGAGCGTCGCGTCTCCCTCGCCAATCGTGGCGTGACAGGACGTCTCGATGCCTCCTTGATCAAGGCGCTGCAATATATCCGGAAGTCTACGCTTCATCTCTTCTCTGCCAGACGTCGGATTGTAAATCAATCTCGCTCGTTTCATCATCACATTGCTCCCTCTTCATTCCTTTGCGATATGAAACCACTTAACCAACACCCTATATGTCTCTCGATCCACCGCTCGATTGCGGGATGAGGAAGCATGGCGCTTCCGTTATACCGATAAGCAAGCCCCGCCAGACGGGCAGGAATGACATGGTTCGTGAAGTACCCCTGGCTTAGAAACAACGGAACCACAATAATCGGCTCATCAGGCTGAGCCGATTGCAATGCTGTCAGCTTGCGGGAAGCCTCATCGGGCAACAGCAAGGCATAATCCGCACGCGCGAACCCGCCCAAGTCGCAAAGCCGCTCGGCGAGTCGGGACAGCCCCCGCTGCCACCGCTCCCGGAACACGGGCTCCTCGCTCCCGTGCCCGATCAAGAGCAGTGCTTCCTCCGAAGGCCTGACCGATAGCTCCGACAAGTTGTCCAGCAGAAGCTCGATTACTTCGGGAGCGTCGTCCATGGGACGGCCGTACGTGATATTGGCGGATGTGCGGAATGTCCCCAGATCGCCGCAGAAGCCGTCCGCGATGGAAGGATAGCCGAATGCTTGGGCGATCTCGTCCACATGGGTGCTGCCGGACGAGACGAATAGAGGCACAACGAATATATCCGTTACACCCTGTCGCTCCAAGTCATCAATGCCATCCTGTATCAATCTGTTCTCCACGATCTCCAAGAAGGAGGAGACGACTGGCACCTCCATGCCGACTTGCTCCCTGACATGCTCTGCGCACCGGGAAGATGCAGCGACTACTGCCGCATCCACCAGGCTGACCCATCCCGCGTCTCTGGAACCGTGACTAATGACAAGAACGCCAGGCTTCATGGCTTGCGCACTCCTTATCTACCGAGTCGATCCAGTGTCATTTTGTATCCGTCATTGCCGTAATTCAGGCATCTCTTCACTCTGGAGATGGTAGCGGTGCTTGCTCCCGTCTCCGCCTCGATTTGATTGTACGTGCTTCCTTTCCCCAGCATGCGCGCTACTTCCAGTCGTTGCGACAAGGATTGTATTTCATTGACCGTGCACAGATCGTCGAAGAACACATAACACTCCTCTACAGACTTGAGCGTCAATATCGCCTCGAACAATTGGTCTATCGCTTTATCATTGAGCTTCTTCAGCTGCATGCATTACCACTCCCATTATTGCTATTCATCTTATTTTATCCCTTCCGTACCTTTATTTCAAACTTTACCGTATTCCAGTGCCAAAGAAAATATTCCTGAAGACATATGCTACCGTCCACAGGGTATTCAACTAGAAAAGAGTCATAACCCGGGACATTCGTCCAATCACCACGTTAGCCTATGCCATAGACTACTATAAAAAAGGGTTGTGATCCCATTGAAACAACAGCTTTCCCCTGATGACGGCCACAATCGGCAGCACAGGCAAAGCCGAGCAACGCGTCCGCAGGAAGCACAGCCTGGGCACGGCAGCGCACATCGGCAGCCTCCGCACAATCGGCCGATTCACGGCTATCATCAGCTTATGGAGCAATATCAGTCCATTCCTTCATCATACTATCCTCATGGACATCAGGTTCAAGGCACTTCGTACCCGCCCCATGCGTGGGGCAACAACAGCTATAGCAATCACAGCAGAAGCGCGTCACCGCCAGCTCATATTTCATCGCAAAGCGAACCCCATCTGCTCCCGGCCGTTGTCCCGCAACCTTCTTCCCAGCTTGCGGAGACGCCTCCCAGACCACCATCGGGCGGGTTCTCGCTGGCCAACTTGACCAAGATGGCCAACTTGACCGAGATTAAAGGCTTCGTCGATCGGATGGGCGGATTGGACGGCATTCTGTCCACGGTAACGAAGATGCAGAAGGTCGTCACCGGCGTATCCCAGATGGCTCCCATGGTGAAGGTGCTGTTCGGATCATTCGGCAAGAAGTCCATCTCGCAAGACGATGAGAATAACTCCGGCTCTGGGACGAGGCGGCGCCGAAGAAGAAGAAGGAACGGCAGCACACGCAAGAAGAACAGCACCGCGCAGCGGCGCAGAAGACGAAGCGGCAGCCGAAGAAGATAAAGGCGAATGCATAACGAACAAGACAGCGAGAAGGCCATGAAGCTGACATCTCAACTATCGCATCATGGCCTCTCAGCTGCCCTACTTTTTATTCCGCCGCTTTACCTGAATCGCCTGCGCTCTCCCATGTCACGTAGTCGCGGAGCGATGACGTATTCGGCACGACATGAATGTACGTCTTGCCCGGCATGAGCGCCAATTCTTTCCCGTCTCTATGGAAGCGAATCATACCGTCAGCCGCCCGCACCCATTCCGCCTCCATCACCTTGCCATTCTGGAGCAGTAGCGCTTCTCCGCCTGATTTCAGATCGATCGCGAGCCTGCCTACATCGTCTAACGTCTTGTGTGCCGTCTGGAAGACGATCAGATTCGTGGCGGCTAATGGCTCGTCATTGTTCATATCAATATGCGGCTCATCATTAATGGATCTTATGTATACATCCGTGGATTCGTCGTACTTGTAACCGACCTTGTAGCTTTTCAGCAGGAATTTGATACTGATCTCTTGCGCTTCCTCAGAAGCCATAGCGTCCGTCTCGCTTACTGCCCCTTCCGGAAGGAAGGTGTATTTCACAAGCTCGACATCCGTGGAATATCCCTTCTTGTCAGCGCCGGTACGCAGCTGCTCCAGATTGGAATATAGATTGTGAGGCGCCTTTCGGTCCTTGCTTCTCCAGAAGTAGGTGCCCGCATTCGTTATTTCATCGAGATACGGTTTGCGCTGGTTCTGCAATATGCCATAAGCCTCCGGACTTCCGCCGGCATGAGCGATGACGGAGCCATAGCTCTCAGCGATATCGATCAAGTAAGGTCGGTTGCTGCGGATTGGGCCAATCGTGAAGTCCTGCTTCTCCGTACTCTGGAAGATAGCGATCAGTCGGGTAATGCCCCCCTCTGCTAACACCTCCCATATAATGTCGGCTTCAGTAAGGCCAGATTGCGGCCGAGCAGGAGCCAGATTGTTGATCAGCACAGCCATGGGACGAGCGCTTAATTCCTTGTCACTTCCCATTCCCGTCAAGGGCGCCGTATAAGGCAGAGGCGTCGGAGTCGGCTCCGCTGTAGGTTCGATAGTTGCAGTCGGCTCTATCGTCTCCTTGACGGCCGGCACGGGATCGCTCTTCCTGCCGTTCGATCCGCTGCCGCATGCCGCCAAGATTACCAGAATTACCGCCAGCAGCATAGTTAACGAAATACGTGCTTTCCCCTTCATGAATCCCCCGCCTTTTTCCAGTTTCGTCATTCTCTTAATCTATCTATTATTTAAACATAGATCGTCAGGGATGTCTTGACCAAATTGAAAACACCGGTGCCCTTCGCTCTTATTTTCTAATTACAACCCAGGGCACATACCTTATAACTCCTAATTGTGCGGCCGCATGCAAAGACAACTTGTCACGCGGTTAAAATTCTAATAATTGCATAACTTAAAGCTATCTCCCATGGAAACGAGGCGGAACATTGTGAGCAAGGGGAGCGGCAACCTCACCATTTGGTTAACCTTTTCAATCCTTCTGCTGAGCTCGGGGCTGGTCTGTCATGTAATGGCGATTCCTATTATACTGGGCGTGTCGCTTCGCGATTCATGGCTGACGATTATCGTGGCTGCTCCGTTATTTTTACTCTGGCTGCTGCTGTTGCACATCGTGCTGAAGGGGATTCACGGACAACGGCTACCCGACTGGATCCAGAGGGAATACGGCGTCGTACCTGCGTGGCTGCTGCGCATCCTGTCAATCGTCATTCTCTTCTTCTCCGGCACATATACGCTAAGAGACACCGCATTATGGACCGTGACGACTTATATGCAGCAGACGCCTACGCTCGTGATTGTGGTCAGCGCAGTAGCTCTGGCGATGCTGGCTGCCTACAAGGGCATACGTACGATTGCCATGACCGCAAGCATTCTGGTGCCCATCGTCATATTCCTGGGCTATTTCATTATGGGGGCCAATACGCGCTATAAGGACTTCAGCCTGCTGCTTCCTATGCTGGAGCATGGTTGGTCGCCCGTGTTCAGAGGAGTCGTCTATGTACTCGCAGGAATGATGGAGGTATGGATTCTGCTGCTCTATCAGCATGAACTGCGGCAGAAGATGAAGTGGTGGCAGCTTGTCCTGCTAGGCCTGTTCTTAATCAGCATGACCATGGGACCCACGGTTGGAGCAATTACGGAATTCGGCCCTTTGGAAGCGGCGAAGCAGCGGCATACTGCCTTTGAACAATGGAAAATACTAAGTCTCGGGATCTTTCTGGAGCATGTTGATTTCCTGTCCATCTACCAATGGCTATGCGGCTCCTTTGCCCGGATCGCGATCTCCATGTACTTGATCGTGGATATGGCAGATATTCGCAAGCCGAGCCGACGTTTTATGGCATTGTCGATCGTAAGCGCGGCAATGATCTACACAGCTAGATTTTCGAAGCTGCGGGACGATCAGGCCATTATGTACTTGCAATATATCCATCTTCCGGGCATCTTTCTATTCTCAAGCGTATTAGTTGTCTTGCTTGCGTTGGCAGTCTGGGGGAGTAAAGTGAAAGCAAGGAAAGGAGGAACGCAATCATGAGCCATACGGATCAAAATAACGGAATCGAACCCATCGATGAACAAGTGCTTCGCGGCTGGTTCCGCGACAGCCACGACGTCTGCATCCACTGCCAGCACTTCGGCACGCCGCCCGATATCACGCCGGCACTGTTCGCTTACAGTACTGGAATGGCTCAGACGACGACTATTAATGAAGTAGTTATGCCTGCAATCAGGAAATTATATGAGAAGACAAGCTTCCTTCATAAGGAGGCTATCATGCGGGAAGCTGATCTGCAATGGAAGATAATGGATATTATAGCAGACAAGGTCGATCGGCGCTTAGCAGCATCTCATTTGTTTCAGGGCTCGCTCCTTTTCATTCTTCCTACCCTGCAGACGATGTGGATTATCGACGTGTCGAAGCAACTGTCGCGCACGCCAGAGGAGTCGTCCACAGAAGTATCCATTCGCGGCCCGAAAGATGCATTTGTCGAACAATTGTCCTACAATGTGGCGCTCATTCGTTCTCATCTCCGCACACCGACGCTCGCTTGTGAACAATTTCAGTTGGGCACTCGCACGATGACGATGTGCGCCTTGCTCTACATTAGCGATATTGCCAACGAGGACACAATCAGCCAAGTTCGCAGCAAGCTCTCTTCTATACGGGAAGAGAAAATTCTGACGACGGGCAATCTGGAGAACAGTCTTGCACCGGGGGCCTTCACCCTATTTCCTCAGACCGACTCTACCGGACGACCTGACTTCGCTGCCGACTGTCTGCTTAATGGCCGGTTCGTTGTACTCTTGGACGGCAATCCGACCGCGCTTATCGCGCCATCCAACCTGTTCCTGTTGCTGAAATCGCCGGAGGACGCTTATTTCCCATTTTTATCGACCAATCTGGGAAGACTGCTTCGCTACGTCGGTCTGTTCCTGACCATCTTTCTACCGGGCTTCTTCATCGCTTTCACGACTTTCCATTCCGATCAGATCCCGTTCACTCTGCTGGCTACCATATCCATGGGGCGGGTCGGATTGCCGATGGAATCTGCTCTAGAGATGTTCTTCATCATGTCGCTTATGGAGCTGTTCCGCGAGGCGGGCGTCCGCTTGCCGACTTCAATCGGACAGACCCTGACGGTCGTCGGCGGCTTGATTATTGGCGATGCTTCGATAAGAGCGGGCATGGTATCGCCGCTTATGATCGTCGTTACCGCTATTACCGTCGTCGCTGGAGCCACATTGGTGAACCAGTCGCTGACGAGCACAACGATTCTGCTGCGCTTCGTCTCCTTCTTGCTATCGGCGATACTGGGCATGTACGGGTTCATCTTGTCCATGATTCTGCTTGTCATCTATCTTGCCTCATTCGAATCGTTCGGCGTGCCTTATCTCGCACCTGCTGCGCCTCTGCAGCCGAAGGATCTGCTTAGAAGCCTGTTCAAGCTGCCTCAGAAGTGGATGAAGCGGCGGCCGGATTACTTGCATACCCGTAAGCCTGACAAGAAGGGAGATGAAGCATGAACGCACATGCTTGCTGTAAGGCCGTGCGCCTGACCGCGACCGTGCTTGCTCTGTGCATCGGAATGACCGTGTTGACGAGTTGCTGGAGCGCATCCGATGTACAGAACAAGAGCTACGTGAAGGCGCTTGGCATTGACTATGAAGACGGGGAGTATATCGTGTACGCCCAATTCCTCGACTTTACCAGCATTGCGAAGTCGGAGTCGGGGGGGCGAAGAGAAGGCAAACCTACCACCTGGGTCGGACAAGGCAAGGGCAAGACGATCAATATGGCGACCGATCAGTTGTACAACACATCGCAAATCTACGTTACTTGGGGTCATATCTCCGCTCTCGTGTTTACGGAGAGAGCGTTGAAAGCGAAAGGATTCGAAATGATCGAAATGGTTAACCGCTTCCCGGAAATCCGTTACAATACATGGATATATTCTACGCAATCAGATTTACTGGACATTTTGTCCGCGGAAGCCTTCTTCAATATGACGTCACTCATGTCGATCCTGCATGAGCCTACACCGAATTACAAGCAGAATTCCACGCTGCCGCCGATCGAGATGTTCAAGTTCATCGCTCGATTTAATGAACCCGATCAGCCCTCTTATATGCCCAGTATAAGCCTGAACAAGCAACAATGGAGAATGTCCAAGAAGCCGGCGCCTCAGCTTATGCTGAATGGTGCCTACTTCGAAAGCTTTGATGGCAGCCGTACATTTATTAGCAAGAAGAAGCTGGAGGGCTATCAATGGATGCAGAAGGATACGAATCGGGCTCCGCTTATCGTGGAGAAGGACGGAATCGTCTATGCCAACCTGAGCATAGGTCGGCCCTCGGTTGACATTACTCCGACGCTGAAGGACGGAGAAGTCCGATTCCACATATCCGTTAAACTGGTCGGCTCGATGTACGAATACAATGAACCGATTGCCTACCAGGAGATGATTGCAATGGCGGAGAAAGTGGTGGCCAAGCAGATTGAGAGCGTCTATCTGCAAGGGGTGCGGAACGGTATCGATCTCTTCCGGTTGGGACGAACCTTGCGTCTGAACAATCCAGCGTTATGGAAGGAGCTGACGGATAACGGGAATCGCTTGTTCGTCACTCCGGAGTCCATCGAACAGCTGACTGTTCATATCGACATCCCGTATAACGGTAAGTACAAGCGAATAACGGACTAGATCGACCAGTGATGCCATTCCTGCTGCTGACGGTCGCGCTTCTCCAGCCATTGCGAGGTAACCGAGATTGCTTCCTCCTGATGCTTCCTGCTGGAATACGTATGACCTGCCTGGAACAGAATTTCTTTGTCACACACACCTTCGGATCTCGTCCAAAATACCTTCTGGTATAAGAAGCTGTAATCGACGGGAATGACCTCGTCGCTGGTCCCGTGGACAAGCAAGACATCTCCGCCGAAGCGCGGGGCCGTCTGGAACGGCTGATGCTGCATAAGCGAATCGAAGTAGGCGGGCCGCAGCACGTATCCCATATGATCTACGCCGCCCTTCATGACCGCCTCGTCGTAGCTCTCTCTCCCTACGATACGGACAATATCGTTGAAGGGATAACCGACAGGCGACCACAAGACGAGCCGCTTCACCCGCTTGTCCTTCGCGGCCGTAATGATGGAGACGGCCCCGCCCAAGCTATGACCGAGCAAGACGATGCGTTGTGGATCGACGCAATCCATCGCTGACATATAATCGATAACGGTGCGCGTCTGATCCACCATCGCATCGAAGCCGAGCACTCCGTAATCGCCCGAGCTCTCGCCGCAGCCGCCGTAATCGAACCGCATCACGAAGCAGCCGTTAGCTGCCAACGCGCGCGCTGTCTTCACGAACAAGCGGTCGATGCCGACTCGATTGCCGATGAAGCCGTGACAGATAATGATCGCGCCATATTTTCTGTTGCATTCCGTCTCTTGATTGCCGGCCCCTATGTCGGCAGGATAATGTAAAGTAGCCGCCAGTTCAAGCTCGTTATCGTGCCGAAGCACCAATTGCTTCTCCATCCTGCTATCCTCCTTATGCGTGCTTGCATCAAGCTATATACAATAATACCTACCTGTATACTATGAATTAATTGAATTTCATACTATCACCTTTACCGACAACTGTCAATCAGGTAATGTGCTGAGACGTCTAAGGAAGGAACATCTTATGAATAAACGATGCGATGCATACATCGCTACGAACTGGCAATAGTAAAAAAAGACCTCGCACGGAGGTCTTTGCCCTTACTCTTAATTGCTGGGAGGTGCGCCTATGCCGTTATGGATCGCATGGCTTCGGGATCACTGGATGTCCATTATGCTCGCTGGCGGCGCTATCATTGCCGTCATCTACGTCATCGCTCGCCGCAAGCTGCTATTTTTCAAGGAATAGCGGCATTGCAATTCGCACGATCGTTCCGGCTCCACGTTCACTGTCGATTCCAATCTCGCCCCCGTGGAGCTCAATGATCTCCTTGCATATCGCCAGTCCAAGTCCGGAACCTCCCGCTCCGCTGCTTCCCTTAAAGAACTTGTCCATCACATGAGGCAGCTCTTCCGCAGCGATTCCCTTCCCCGTATCCGATACCGTCAGAATCGCCTGCTGCTGCTCCGCTGCAGTCACCACACGTACCGTCCCGCCCCTGTCAGTGAATTTGAACGCATTATCAATCAGATTAATAATAACCTGCTTCAGCCGATTCGCATCGCCTTGGACGAGGATCGGGCTTGGCCCGTAGGTCGAGACTAGCTTGACGCCAGTCTTCTCCTCCCGTACGGCAAGCTGGCGTACCGTCTCCTTCACCGTGCTGTTCAGGTCCAACGGCTCCAGATGCAGCTCCATCGTCTTCGCGGACAGCTTGGAGAAATCCAGCAAGTCTTCGACAAGACCGGATAATCGCTCCGTCTCCTTGCTGATAATAGACAATCCCATACTCAGTTCCTCATCCTCTTCCGTCGGCCCGCTCTCCTTCAGCGTCTCGCTCCAGCCCTTGATCGAGGTGAGCGGTGTTCGGAGCTCGTGCGAGATGGAGGAGATAAAGTCATTCTTCAGCTTCTCTCGCGTATTCAACTCGTTAACCATCGTATTGAACGTCTCCGCCAATTGACCGATCTCGTCGTCGCTGCGCTTCATAGCCTTGCGGGTCCAGTCTCCCTCCGCCATATATCTCGCCGCCTTCGTCAGCTCCCTGATCGGCCTTACGATCCGCTGAGCCAGGAACAGACTAAGTCCGAGGAACAGCAGAATGACGAACAAGCCCGCGATCGACGCAAGCTGGATGAGACGGTAGACCATATCGTCCACTAACGTTAGCGATGATGTATACCGGAACAGCGATACGATGCGATTCTCGTTCCATACCGGAATCGTGACGGAGACGACTCGCTCATTGTAATAGGGATCGACACCCGTCCAACTTCCCGCCGTACCGGCCATCGCCGCCTTCACATCGCTGGTCCCATAACGGATATCCGGCGATAAGCCTTCCGAGTCAATGCGCACCTCGCCGTTGTTGCTCAGCAGCTGAAGCCGGGAGGCTCCTCCCTCCACCATGTACAGGAGCATGTAGTGGGCCTGATCGTTCAGCGTAAGCGAGGACAAGGAACGGCCATGAAGCGACATGGCTGACTCCGCTCGCTGCTTCACCGAGCTATCGGCGCTGCCATAATAATATTTCCACATGAGCAGGGAGAATGACGCCCCGAGGACAGTAACGACCAGCGCAATTAACAGCAGATAGCTAAGTACCATCTTGGTCTTGATGCTTCTCATGTCGGCCCGCTCCGTCTCCATCTATATCCGAAGCCCCATACCGTCTCGATGAAAGAGGGCTCCGAAGGATTAATCTCAATCTTCTGGCGTATACGGCGTATGTTCACGTCAACTACTTTCAGATCGCCCACATAATAGCGCCCCCATACCGCTGTCAGTATATCGTCGCGGCTGACGCTCTCGCCTTCCCGCTCCATAAGCAGCCTGACAAGCGTCCATTCCGTGGGAGTCAATATGATCTCTTCCCCATTCTTCCATAGCTTGCGCTCCATGACGGACAATGTGAACGGTCCGCTAATGCTGACGCCAGATGGACGATCGTCTGCCGCCGTTCCAACTGCTGATCCGTCCACTCCTCCGATGCTTGGCACCGCAGCGTACATTCCCTCGGCAGCTCGCTTGACATCGGCGTAGTCGCTGTCCACCGCTGCAGTCTTCTCACTCCTGTCACGCTCCCCGTCGTCCGCATACATGCGACGATAGAGCGACTTGATGCGTGCGATAAGCTCGCCCGGGCTGAACGGCTTCTGCACATAGTCGTCGGCACCCAGTTCCAGCCCATAGATCTTGTCCTCCTCCTGGCTCTTCGCAGTCAGCATAATAATCCCCATTCGCGGATACTGCTTCCTTAATCTCTCGCACACTTCGAATCCGCTAATCGTCGGGAGCATCACATCCAGCAGTGCGATATCGAAAGGACCATGCTCGGCCGCGAACGCCAACGCATCTTCTCCGTTCTCCGCTTCCGTCACTTCCATCTCATTCCGCTTCAGATTAATGCGGACGAAGCCGCGTATCGCCTCTTCATCCTCCAGCAACAATATTCGCACTCTTCTCACCGCCACTTCAGATTCTATTGAAGATGCTGGAACTGGAGCAGCGAAGGAAATCGTTCCACAGCCTTCACCATATCCATGAAACCGACCTGCGCAGATTCCCCCAGGTGTGCAGGAGGCGCCTTGGCATACTGGACAACGAACACATTGCCGCTGTCGCGACTCAGCTCGAAGTACGGCCTCTCCTTCTCTTGTCTCTGCCAGCTCTCCTCCAGCTCGCTCCACTTCTCCAGTCGTATCGCGTATAGAGATGCCAGCTCAGCCGATACGCCATTCTGTTCATCGAGGAATTGGAACGACACCAAGCCATACGGCTCATTCTCCAACGGGAAGAACGTATATCGACCCCACCATTCCTTCGGAATCGTCAATCGAATGCCATAGGCATAGTTCTGATACTGTTCCGTGACAATCTCGTAGCCTCTTCTCCCATCCCACTGCACATACTGGTTGATCCATTCCGTATCCACATAAGGCGCTTCCTCCGATCCGGGGGCCTGCAGCGCTCTGTGCAGCTCCAGGATGCCGTCTCCGTTCACATCCTCGCTGTACACCGCTCTGCCATTGAAGCCTTCCTCGTTCATATAGAGAGGTCCTTCCGGATAGATCAACTTCAGTCCCCCGTTCTCCCAGGCGTACATATAAGTCATCATGCTGTGCGCTCCCGTGTTGCCTTCTATAATCATCCCTTTATGCCTTGGAGATATGGCGCCAATGGTCATCGTGTCATAGGAATTGACCGAGGGAACCAGTTCAATGCTTGAGATCTGCTTCATGCCGTTGCCTTGCCACTCGTACACGTCTAGGTCATGAACAGACTGCCTCTCATCGCCTTTGCTGTCGTAAGAGAGCAGAATAACCAGTTGATCTGTTCCATCATTGTTGAGCTCTCCTACTTCCGCTAGCGTATACGGGAAGCTCTCTACAGGCTCCAGCGTGTCTTCTCCCGAATCACTCTTCGTCACCTTCGTCTGGAAGGAATACAACTCCATCGTATTGGGACTGTCATACGATCCGATCCAGCCTACGAACAATTCCTGCTGCCCGTCGTTGTCGAAGTCCGTCAACTTCAGCCAGTCGATGCCTCTAGCGATGGGCTGGTCGATCGTCAGCCACTTGCGCCAGCCGCTATTCTCATTGCGAAGCAGCATAATTTCAGGTGCGCTGTATTCCCCGTAATAAGTAACCACCGCTTCCTCTATTCCGTCACCGTCCAGATCAACGAGCCGTAGCGCCTCTTTGTAGTCGTCGTCCTTGAGCGGGAGCGTAAGCAAGCTATGCTGAGGCAGCGCGCGGGCAATCGCGCTCGTCAGTTGATGCATGTCCTCGGCTATCGTCGGCTTCTGTAGCAGATCCGCCGGCGCAGCCGTATACTTGCATCCGCTAACGACCAGAGGTAATAGCAACAGCGCAGCAAGAAGCGGCGCAGCCCACAGCTGCCGCTTCCCCTTCCCGCGCTGAATGAATGTTAAGCCATACAAGGTCATAAGCCCCCTCATCGATAACGAACCGTCTAATCTGTTCTTACTCCAGCATGCCCAGCTCTTCCAGCTCATCCATCGTCACGAATGTATATCCCATCTCTCTGAGATCCTTGATGGCGCCAGGAAGCATCTCCACTGTATTTTTAATATGCTTGCCGCCGAAAGAATGCATTAATAGTATACCACCAGGCTTCGTCTCATGCCGAATCATCTCCTGCATATCCTTCACGGAAGTGCCCGCCCAATCCCGCGTATCCACCGTCCAGCCTGTATGCTCGCGATCTTGCTCCTCCAGCACCTCCAGCAACGTTTTGGAGAGTGCTCCGTAAGGAGCGCGGAACCACTTCGTCGAGTAGCCCAGCACCTCCTCGATCGCTTTGTCCGACCTGGCGACGTTATGGATGATTTGCTTACGGCTCAGCTTGCGAAAGTTCTCGTGGCCGAGGGAATGGTTGCCGATGCCGTGACCTTCATCATGCATGCGCTGCAGCACCTCGGGATGCTTCTCCACCTGCGATCCCACGACGAAAAATGTCGCCTTCACGCCTTCTTCCTTCAGAATGTCCAATATGGCCGTCGTATAACGATTGTCCGGCCCGTCGTCGAACGTGAGCGCGACCACATTCTTCTCGCCGGGCTTTTGCTTCTCTTGATCCGGTGCGACTTCTCCTCCATCGTCTTGGTCTTGCCCACTGCTATTAACGCTGTTATTGTCCTCTATATAAGATGAGTCCTCATCGCGAGGTATGTACACGCTATTCCCGTTTCCATTCACTCCAGTGAAGCGGTCGCCCTTGACGCGATCCGGTTCCGTCACTGAGATCAATATACCGTCTCCCCCGTTACCGGCTGCCAGACCGCCTTGATCCTGCACCTCTCCCTTATCGCTCGTCCATACAAGCGCCGAGAGACTGATCGTTTGACCTGTCGTACAGCCGGCAAGCCATATCATAACAGCTGCAGATAGAATGACAATCGCCAATTTCCGATAATTTCTTTTATTATATGTCACTTTCCTCATCTTGCTCACCCTCTGTCCCGCTGATACATCTATCTTATCGAACTGGCAGCTTCAGAGAGTTACAATTTAGTTACGATATTAGAGAGGATGCGGCGGCATCCGATCCGTCGATGGGCTATGCTGCTTTCAAAAAGATACGCCGCCTCCGCACCGCGAAGCAGAAACTCTGCTCAGCAGTTGCAAAGGCGGCGTTTTCCCGTTAAGGATCGAAAGACTTACCCTTCCATTATTTAAAATAAAGCGCTGATACATCCTGACCTTGTTCAATTCTATGATGCGTCACATATCTGCAGTAATGCTGGTAATGCGCATGATACAATTGACCGTTTTTGGAAGGAGAATACGTCAAGTACAGTTGCCTGCGGCTCACGTCCGCTGTATTGGGCCCGCTCTGATGCGGGGTGAACGAGTGGAATATAATGACATCTCCCGGCTGAGTCTCCACAAGCTGTCCCTTATCCGGATCAATCTCGGAGATTTCCTCCTCATTCATATTGCGCAGCTCTCCTGCCGTGGAGCGGAAGCGGTCATGATAACCCGGGAACAGCTCCAGCCCCCCATTCGCTTCAGTAGCCCCATCAATGGCTACCATGACTGAAATCAATCCTTCTATCGGAAACCCTTGCCACCAGGAAGCATCCTGATGCATCGAATAGCCCGTCACTCCGGGCAGCTTAAAGATCAGCTTATCTTTGAACAATACCGGTTCATCCATAAAGATATCGCGCAGCGGCGCCAGAATGCGCTCGTCATTCTCCAATTGGTGAAATACTGCCGAGAGATCTTGAACCGGATCGATTTTCTCGATAATGGACTGCCCATTCATCGTTCTGTAGTTCACGCGCAGATTGTTCGGTTCAACATATTCCCTTAAAGTAAGGAGTCGTTCACATTCCTTCTGCCATACCGCTGCTTCTTCAGCAGTAAATACATTGCGCAACACCAAATAGCCATTTTCCTTATAATTTTGCAGCTGTTCTGAAGAAAGGAACTTTGAAATTTTCATTCGTCACACATCCTCTTCAAAATTAGTTAATACACTTTTTGCTCATTTCCTGATATCATAATACTATCGAAATTTATTGGATAACATGCAGATTCATATCGACTTTCATATCTTTTTTTGTGTGAAACGAAAGGAGCTTCCCGCCATGCTGGAGCATCTCTTACAGGTCCGGTTAATTCGTTGGTACAGCACTTCGGTGAGAAGGCAGTTTATGCTGGCTGAGGATACGTATGACAACTGGGCGATATTGGCCGCCGATGAAGGCAGCTTCGAATACCAAGTTGGCGAGGAATCAGGAATGGCACAATTTGGAGACATCGTGATCTGCCCGCCAGGCGTCAAACTGGAACGTCACGCGCGGGATCGTCTGTCCTTCCTGTTTCTTGAATTTTATTGGGAGAGCGATCAGGAGAAGCCGCAAACCGCAGATATAGGCCTGCCATACGGCAAAGTATCCTTTCATCGCATCGACCGCTTCACCTCCATCTTCTCGCTCATCCGAGACATTTCCGATACCGATTTGCAGGAGCATTTCGTATATAAACAGCATCTGCTTCGAGATTTATTATGTCTGTACGCCATTGAGCGCCAGGACGCCATGAACCCCATCGTCTCGAAGGATTCCCTGGTACGGGCTGCCGTTCAACAAATTCACAAACGCGCCTTCGAAGCTTTATCTTTAAAGAGTCTTGCGGATCAAGCCGCTTTGAGTCAGTCACATTTTTCCAGACGTTTTCAAGCGGATATGGGCGTGTCTCCCATCGCTTATTTAACCGCTATACGAATGCGCAAAGCTCAGCATTTATTAATTAACTCGGATCTCACGCTGGAAGAGATCGCACTGCAATGTGGTTATCAGAACGGCTTCTACCTCAGCCGGGTATTTAAGAACCATTATGGGACCAGCCCCTCCGCCTTCCGCCAAAACTATCGCATATAAGAAAGAGGCCTGTGTCAGCAACTCGCCGGCAGGCCTCTAAATAAAGGAACTGTCTGATTATTTCCCCATGCTTGATTGATGTAGCAACATGATCTCATCTTCGGCTAGCGCCCGGTTGAAGACGGCAAGGCCGCCAAGCAGACCGTTATAGAAATTGCCTATTTCCCCAGATCGATCAACAGCGCCGACCGTAAAATCTGCACCGTCCTCTCCGCCGTCGAACAGACCGTCCGGATAGTGGTAGGGATTATATTGTTCCCTGCGATCCAGCACGCCGTCAAGATACGACCTCGCCTCATTCCCGTCGTAAGTGAACGCGACGAAATGCCATTTCCCCTTCGTGACGGGAGTAGCCCCAATGGAGCTTGTCATGCAGTATTGATAGCCCGGCGTCGGCCCGCCTACAGCCGACACATGCCCGCATACCTGCTCAGCGCTGTCCCATATCCTCAAGTTTAGAAACATGCCGTACTGCCGCTTCCTGGCGGTCTCGTTCCAAATTCCCGCGATAAACTCGCAGCCAGTGCTGTCTATTCTGTCTCGATTTACCCATGCCGTTACGGTAAGCTGTGCCTGAGGGCCATATATATTCAGCTCAGGACAATCCTGTCTTGGAATGCTTAACCATTGACCATCCCTTATATGAAGCGAGCTGTCGCCGAATACACCCTTCTCTGCGCGCTCCGGCGCTCCGTTCATGGCCTTCAGCCGATAGGGACAAGGCCCTTTCGCTACGAATTCCTCACCATTGGCCCTATGAAAATCCCAAAAACTGACCAGACCTTCCATCCCAACCAACCAGTCTGTGTTCAAGCTCGTTGACTTTGACAAATACAATCCCTCCCTTATCTAACCTTTAACTTTTCATAGGAAGACGAAGGCGAACTGAAGTCCCTATGCCCGGTCTGCTATAACATTCCACCCCGTACTCCTCACCATAATACAATTGGATTCGTTGGTGTACATTTTTTACGCCGTATCCGCCGCCGCGCGAATCGCGCAGCAGCACATCCAACTGCTGTCGGCTCATTCCCACTCCGTCGTCGACTACATCGAACACCAGGTATTTATGATCGTTATACACGCGAACGGTCACCGTGCCCGAATGATCTTCCTTCTGCTGGATACCGTGCAATACGGCATTTTCTACAATCGGTTGAAGAATCAGCTTGGTCATGCGGCAGCTAAGAAGCTTGCTGTCCACCTCGTAATAATACTGAAGCTTCTCCTTGTATCGGATATCTTGAATATTCATGAAGGCTTGCACATGATTAAGCTCATTAACTACAGTGGTAAGCTCTTGCCCGCGATTCAAGCCCAGTCGAAAAAATTTCGACAACGAATCTACCAGAATAACGATACGGTCCGCTTTCATCTTCATTCCCATCCACTTTAGCGTATCCAGTGTGTTGTACAGAAAATGAGGTTTAATCTGGGATTCAAGCGCCGTTAACTCTGCCGCCTGCTTGCGTACACCCATCTGGTAGACCTCGTCCACAAGCTCGCGAATCCGCAAAATCATGCTATTGAATTGAGACTGCAACCCGGAAATCTCATCATTGCCGGTTATCCGGATCATGGCTCCGTAATTCCCTTGTCTCACTTCTTGCATGTGCAGGACAAGCGTGCGCAGTCCGCGAGTCAAGCGAGCTGAAAGCAATATCGCCGGAAAGGAAGCCAATACAATGACGAGGATGCCGATATAGCCCGTAAATTCTCCTATTACATAACTTTTGGCTCTAATCTCTTGAACGGGAACCAAAGCCGCTATCTCCCATCCGTTGTATTCAATCGGTTGGAATATGGTAAAGTATTCTTTGCCGTCAAGCTTTACAATGGGCATTTCTTCCATGCGAGCGGTTCCAAAAATCTCCCGCAGCACTTCGGATTCCGAATAACCGGCAATGGCCTCGGAAGCAAACGAAGTAATTCGCTGGTGCTCATTATATACGTATATAGCGCCATTGTCGGAGAAATTCACATTTCTAATGACATCGTTAAGCACTTCTTCCTTCATATCGATGGCGACGATGGCCAGCACGGATTTCAAATTGCGAAAGTCATTGACGGCACGGTACAGGGACACCACATCATAGCGATTCTGCGGCAAATATTCCTGCTTATGCGTATTCTTCCACAAAATCTCTCCATCCTTCTCCACTAGCCGCTGCCGCCACTCGCTATCCATATCCTGCAATCTGAAAATGTTGTTGTTCTCGCGAGAGTACAAGGAATCGCCGGAGACGAATAGACGAATACGGAAGATATTGCGATTATTCTCCAGATTGGATACAATATCGATCAGATCCTGGAAATCATTCAGCATCTGCACCGTAGGCTGTTCGCCATATCCCGATTTCTCTCGCTTCAGAATGGTTTGCAGCTGCGGATGCATCAGGATGAGTTCCGATACATTCTCCACTTCCTTCAGCCTGTAAGTAAGATTAATAGCCGCTTGCTGCAAGGCTTGCTTATACGTGACGCCAACTTGCTCTTCTACAATTCTTGTGGCATGCCAATAAGAGAAGCCGCCGATCAGAACCGTCGCCAATATAATAAGCGCCATGAAGGAGAACATGAGCTTCCAGCGTAACGTCATAGCTGATCCCGGTATTCCTTAGGACTGAGTCCAGTGTACTTTTTAAATACTTTGGCGAAGTAATTTGGATCCGAGTACCCTGTATCAACAGCTATTTCATAGATTTTAATAAAGGGGTCCTGCAGCATCCGTTTCGCGTGGAACATGCGCACCTTGGTCAAATAATCGGCAACGGTTTCCCCTGTTTCCTTCTTGAACACATTCGACATATGATTAATCGATAAGCATATGTCATCGGCAATGTCTTGTATCGTCAGCTTCTCCGAGTAACGCTGTTCAATCAGCTTTATGACTTCCTGTGAAATGCGATAATCGCGAGTGCCGCTAACCTCTGTCATCCGGATCTCTTTCGGCACAAATTCCGCAATTCGCTTATCCCTCTTCACCTGTGCGACTACCTTCTCCATCACTTGTTCTAGCTCAATTTCATTGAACGGTTTAACCAGGTAGTCTACCGCGTCATATTTAAGCGCTGATTTAATGTACTGAAAATTTTCGAACGCGCTGAGTACCACGATCTCGATCTGGAGCAGTTCCTCCCGTATCGCTTGGATCAGCTCCAGACCGCTCATTCCTGGCATCACTACATCCGTAAGCAATATATCCGGCTTTACCTCTCTCACTTTTTGCAACGCTTCTTTGCCATTGCTCGCTTCCCCGCAGATCTTGATTCCCTTTCCGGTCCAGTCCACATAATCGCGCAATCCTTCGCGAATAATGTCTTCATCATCTACTATGATCATGGATAACACGACTCGTTCCCCCCAACCTATTTGAAGAAAGCGCTTCATTAGTTGCGTTCGTGTTCCATTATACCATCCCTGTCAGCTGACTACGCGTTGAATCCGGCATACCACTCATTAATCGCTTTTAAAGACTCCGCTCCTCCAAGACTATTCCATTTGTCCACATACTCATCAAAAGCTTCCAGAGGCAGTGCCCCCGTAATGATTTTGATATAATATTCATTTGTCAAATCGGTCAAAGTTTGTGTATTTTCCACGACTTCCTCAATCGGGGGCGCAAAATTGGTAATTTCCGTATAAGTCGAATAGTCCATAATCGGGAAGTAGAACGGCGCGAAGCCTTTCAGCGTTACCCGATTCAAGAAGTTTTTCTCCGAGTCCCAGAGCTGGTAGTAGATGCGATAACGTATGTTTTCCGCCGCTTCGGTAGCCACGACTACATCGTTCTCAACGTTATAATGATTGCCTTCCCAGCCGTAAGACACGACATTCAAAACATCCTCCGCCATGTAATTGTTAATAAATTGGACAGCTTCCTTAGCCTTTGCACTTGCTTTCGGAATAAGCATGTATACGCGGACAGGAGTGTTCTTCTGATAACCGAATTGACCGTTCGCGCCTACTGGCGGATGAATCAGCTCCATCTTGGCATTCGGGTTTTTCTCAAGAAAGGCTTCTGTAATGACCTTGGCATTAACCCAGTCCATCGTCGCCATTGCCGCACCACCGCTGACCATCTTCTCCTGAAGATTCGGAAGCTTATTGACCGGATATTCGCGATCCAATATCCCTTCTTCATAAAGACCTCTCATATAAGTTAAAAACTCCTTCGCATACGGTTGCGTATAGGTGTGAACGACCTCATCACCCTCCACCACATATTTGGCGCCTAATCCGAATGCTCCCGAGAAGCTGCTAATATTGCCGAATGCATTGCCATCGGCGGCTCCGCCTAGCATCGGAATCATTTCGGGCTTCTTCTCCTTAATGGTTCGTAGCGCAGTCGTATATTCCTCCAACGTTTTCGGAATCGCCAGACCAAGCTCCTCCAGCACATCCGTTCTGACAAGCATGCCGGAGGTAGCCCTCTGATTTTGAGGAACGGCAATGGCATGGATGCTGCCGTTGTAAGTCACGGCCTGCCAGGTCTCATCGGGAACCGTCTCCATAATCCGTGGTCCGAACTGTTGCAGCACTTCATCAAGCGGGGTGAGCAGACCTTGCTGGGCCAGATTGGCATAGATATCTTTGCTTCCCGTAATAATCAAGTCGGGCGTATCCCCGGAAGCCATCATAATATTGATTTTTTGTTCGACGTTCTCCTTCGGCTGCATCTCCCATTCCACATCGAATCCTGTTTGGTTCTCGATATAGTCAACTATCTCGTTCTGATTCAGATCCGTTCCCGCAGGGAACTCTTCAACGTTGGATGGAACGTATATGCTAAGCTTTGGTTTGCTTGCTTCCTTTTTTGAGGGATCTTGCTTTCCGTCTGTCGACGATCCGTCAGCTTGACCCGTTGACGGACTATTTGTATTACCGCTGCATCCCACAATTAAGATCATGACCAGCAATATCATCCACACCGCATGAAGCTTACTGTTCCGGTTATCATACAATTTCAATTTCATTACCTCCCAATCCCATCTTGTTTTTTTATTGCTTCACAGCTCCGAGCATTACGCCTTTGACGAAGTGCTTCTGAAGGAAAGGATATACCAGCAAGATTGGCAACGTGGCCGCTACAACCGTCGCGCCCCGAACCGATTCCTGGGCGGTATTCATCATCAGGTCCATATTATTGACGTCGACACTTGTCGCGTTAATGATGACTTCTCTCAAATAAACTTGCAGTGGAAACAGCTCGTGATTCGTGATATAGATCAACGCATCAAAGTACCCATTCCAATATTCAACGGCGTAAAACAAAGAAATTGTCGCAATCGAAGGCATGGCCAGCGGAATCATAATCGAAAATAGAATGCGAAAATGAGATGCCCCGTCAATCTTCGCTGATTCCTCCATACTATCCGGTATATTATAGAAATAGAGTCGCATAATGATCATGTTGAACGGGGCGACAAGCCCCGGAATAATGAGCGCCCATAGCGAATTAAGAAGCCCAACCTCCTTCACGACCAAATAGGTTGGAATAATTCCGCCTCCGAACAGCATGGTGAAGATAAACAGGAACATTAACACATTCTGTCCCTTAAGCCGCTTGCGGGATAAAGCATAGCCTGCGAAGATTGTCATCATGGTATTAATCGCCGTTCCCACAACCGTAATGAATACGGTATTGCTGAAGGAGCTCCAGAACCTTCTGCTGCCAAGCACGATCTCATACGCATTCGTGCTGAATCCTTTCGGCCATATAAAAACCTCTCCTGCCAGCACATAAGAATCGCTGCTGAACGATTTTGCCGTAATGTTGAGCAGAGGCAATAAACAAATAACGATGACGATACTAAGCAAAATATAATTGACAACGTCGAATACGACTTCGCCTCTCGTTCTTAATTTCATGGTGCGATGACTCCTTTATCCATCGATCTGTTCTTGGCCGTAAGGCTTACCATAATCCACGCTCACCGAATTTCTTGCTAATGGCGTTGGCCGCTATAATTAACGTTAGACCGATAACAGATTGGAAGAGATTAACCGCCGTGCTGAAGCTATATTTCATCTGACCCAGACCGACTCTGTACACATAAGTCCCCAACACATCTCCTACGCCGTAGACCATCGGACTATAGAACATGAGCACTTGCTCCAGATCATTCGCCAATGCCGCTCCAAGCCGCATCATAATAATGAAGACGATCACGCTTCGAATTCCAGGCAAGGTAATATGCCATATTTGTCTAAGCTTGCTGGCCCCGTCCATCCGAGCCGCTTCGTACAGTTGAGGATCGACCGCCATAATGGCGGCTAGGTAGATAATGGATGACCAGCCGCTCTCTCTGAAGGCTGAAGATACAACCAGCACCGCTCGGAAAAATCGCTCATCGCTCATAAACATAATGGGATCTATACCGATATACCCTAATAGCACGTTGACGATACCATTGGTCGGCGACAACAGGTTAGCGAAGATGGCACTGACAACGACCCATGATAGGAAGTGCGGCAAATAAGTAATGCTCTGACTAAATCGTTTGAAAACGGCGTGTCTGATCTCATTGATCATTAGGGCCAAAATAATAGGAATCGGAAATTGGAATACAAGCTTGTAAAAGTTAATCAGCAGTGTGTTGATAAACACGCTATAAAATTTCTCTGACTGGAACAACTCCTGGAAATGCTTCAGCCCCACCCACTTGCTGCCCATAACTCCTTCTAGCAAGTTATAATCCTTGAATGCAATGCTTGCCCCATAAATCGGAACATACTTAAAAATAAGAAGCACGGCAAGCGCAGGCAATAGCATCAAGTACAACTGATAATCCGATAACGTTTCCTTTAAAGAGCTTTTTTTGCTGCCTGCATTCATCAATCCGAAACCTCCCTTCTGCGGGTCAACTCATGTCGCAATCCATCCGCGGATGATACTTGGATTACGCCATTGTAAACCCTTTCATACGGTTGATGTAACTTATTATATAAGCAGCAACTTCATAAAGGTATACGACAATTTCACAATTTCGGGTAATATACCACGGAGTTGTTTTTCGGGCTCATTGAAGGACTTGCGATCTTCCATTTGTTTGCGTTTCCCCGTTAAACGCAAAGATCGGGGGTGCATCGCCCCTGGTCTTCCTACGTATACAGGAAAGGGGAAGTCTTCATGCCCGACCATAAAACTTTCGGGAAAGCCTGTTTTCGCAGGTCAATGTTTGTGTTATGCTGCTGTTGGCTGTGACCGCAATCTATCCCGTATATTATTCAGCGATTGCCTTAATCAGCGATGCGACGTCGTACATGACTCACCGCGGTCTGATGCTGCTGAATTACGGTGTCAGTCATTGGAATGCTTGGTTTCATGCGATGATATTCCTGCGCAGCCGCGAATTGTATTCGCTCCAATTGATTTTACGTGAAATTTTGATCTCCGGGGAAACAACGGGCATGGTGACGGGGACGGAAGCCAAGGACACTGCCATGCTCGGCGAAACGTTGAAGTACGCTGCAATTATGGTGGCTACAGTGCCGATTTTTTGCGTATATCCGTTCCTTCAACGTTTTTTGCCAAAGGCGCGCTTCTCGGAGTGGTGAAGGACTGATGTGCGTTGTACACAGGAGGTGCAAGAATGACATTATCAGACGCTTTGAATAATCTGGCTTTAGGCAAGACGGTGACGATTCAGCGTGGCGGAACGCTATTTGGTTACATAGCCCAGCATATAACGGATGGCCATTCTTCGACGATGTGGCGCTCATATGCTGCGGATATGCCTGCAACGCTGACGGCCGAGACAACGCTTGATTTGGGCGAGACCATGCTGTTCAATCAGATTGTATTGACCGAATACAAGCAATACGCTGTTCGGCTTATCGTGAGCATATCCGATGACGGAGATGTCTGGATTCCGGTGTATGATCGGGTACCCGCTTTCACCGAACGCTCGAACCGCAAGACGATGATAGAGGTAGATCATCTGGCCGCCCGGTATATTCGGGTCACGGCTCCGGATGCGATCTATGGGTTCGGTATATGCGAGCTTGAAGTTTATCACCAGACGGGGTTCTCCAGCATGATCGTCTGTACGGACCTGCATGGCGGCGAAGCGAGGGAGGTCCGGTATCCTCGCGACCAGTTCCACCTGTATTTGCTTATCGGACAGTCGAATATGGCTTCTAGAGCTCCTCTTGAAGACAGGGGTATTCCGGCACCGGACAGGGTCTATCTATTCAACGGCTTGAATCAATGGGAAGATGCGGCAGCCGGCCTCGTCGCCAACTACCCCGATAAGACGGAACTGCAAGGGCTGAACCGTTATTCTTCTGTGGAGTTGAAGAACAAGTCGAACGGACTTAGCCTAGGTACCGTGGCGGCGCGCGAATTGACAGACGCCCTCCCACATATTGCGGTCGGCCTGATCTCCAACGCCCGGGGGGGCACATCGCTTGCCCAGTGGCAGAAGGGCTGCGGTACCTGGCTATATGAAGAGGCTGTGCGCCGGACGAAGGAAGCGATGAAGAGCGGGACGCTGAAGGGGATATTATGGCATCAGGGGGAGTCAGACGTTGGACATGCCGACTCCTATTTATCCGACTTGAACGCTATCGTTGTCAATCTGCGCGCCGATCTAGACATACCCGACGTACCTTTTATTGCCGGACAGATTATGCCGGGAAAAAGCGATACGTTCAACGCGATGCTAGAGTCGATCGGACAGACGATTGCACATGCCGACTGGGTATCGAGCTGCGGGACGGCTTCGATCGGGGACGGATCACATTTCGACGCCGCCAGCCAACGTCTGCTCGGCAGGCGCTACGCCGGCAAGCTGTGGCCGATGGTTTACGCCGACATGGCGGTGACGGAACTGCCGGAGGAATAATCCCTCCTGCCGCAGCCCATAGACCGTTCAGTGGCAGTCGGCATCAGGTTATTTTGCGGAAGTAGACCGTTTACCTGGTGAGGGGCGGTCTATTCTTGTTCAATAAAGGCTTGCTGAACCTTAATACCGGCTGCATACTCTGGAGGCGCACTCGTATGCGATTCCGTCAGTTTAGTGTTGGCTGCATACACTGGAGGCGCACTTGTATGCGATTTCGTCAGTTTAGTGTTGGCTGCATACACTGGGGGCGCACACGTATGCGATTCCGTCAGTTTAGTGTTGGCTGCATACACTGGGGGCGCACTCGTATGCGATTCCGTCAGTTTAGTGTTGGCTGCATACACTGGAGGCGCACTCGTATGCGATTTCGTCAGTTTAGTGTTGGCTGCATACACTGGGGGCGCACTCGTATGCGATTTCGTCAGTTTAGTGTTGGCTGCATACACTGGAGGCGCACTCGTATGCGATTTCGTCAGTTTAGTGTTGGCTGCATACACTGGAGGCGCACTCGTATGCGATTCCGTCAGTTTACTGTTGGCTGCATACACTGGGGGCGCACTCGTATGCGATTTCGTCAGTTTAGTGTTGGCTGCATACACTGGGGTTGCTCTCACATGCGATTCCGTCAGTTTGGTGTAGGATTCCAACAATCCGGCTCGCATGTATCTATCCACTAGCTGATCGTATTCAACTCGATTTGAATAAACACTGTATCAATAAAAAAACACCCCCTCACACCAAGCGAAACCTGCTGCTTAGTGTGAGGAGGTGTTCCAAAACATTAACGAGCAAAGCTGGCGGCAATGCCACCAGTGCTACTTATACGAGCGCCTTCGCCGCGATATCCGTGCGGTTCTGCTTGCCCTCGAACTGAATGACGCTGACTGCTTCATAAGCGCGGGCGCGCGCTTCCGCGATATCGCGGCCGAGGCCGACGATGCCAAGGACGCGGCCGCCGCTGGTGACGATGTCGCCGTCCTTCTGTGCCGTACCGGCGTGGAAGACGAGCGCGCCCTGTGCTTCCGCCTCCGCAAGGCCGGTAATGACGCGGCCCTTCGGATAAGAGCCAGGATAACCCTCGGATGCCGCTACGACGCATACCGCAGCCTCGTCGCTCCACTGGATGTCCAGATCGGCCAGTCTGCCGTTCATGGCCGCCAGCACGATATCGACGAGATCTGTCTTCAGACGCGGCAAGACGACCTGCGTCTCCGGATCGCCCATGCGAGCGTTGAATTCAATCGTCTTCGGACCGTCCTTCGTTATCATCAGTCCCGCGAACAGCACGCCGCGGAACGGACGGCCTTCGCTGACCATCGCCTTCGCGGTCGGAATGATAATATTCTCGATCGCATCATCGACAATCGACTGCTCAATATGCGGCAGCGGCGTGTATGTACCCATGCCGCCCGTATTCGGTCCCTTGTCGCCATCGAATATGGGCTTGTGATCCTGCGCCGGTACCATCGGCTTCACCGTCTCGCCGTCGACGAACGCCAGAATGGACATCTCCTGTCCTTCCAGGAATTCCTCGATCACGACTTGATTGCCCGCTTCGCCGAACACCTTGTCCACCATAATGGAACGAAGTGCCGCCTCCGCTTCCTCCATCGTTGCAGCCACAGTTACGCCCTTGCCCGCCGCAAGGCCGTCGGCTTTAATGACGATCGGAGTAGATTGCTCTCGCAAGTAAGCGGAGGCCTTCTCGAAGCTTGTGAACGTTTCGTATTTTGCCGTCGGGATATTGTACTTCTTCAGCAAGTCCTTCATGAAGATCTTGCTTCCTTCAATCTCCGCCGCGAGCTTGTTCGGTCCGAACGCCGGTATGCCCGCCGCTTCGAATGCATCCACGATGCCGTCGGCGAGCGGATCGTCCGGTCCCACGAATACGAGATCGATGGAAGAATCCCTCGCGAAGCTCGTCAGCTCGTCGAACTGGTTCACTGCGATCGGTACGCACTCTGCAATACTGGCAATCCCTGCGTTGCCCGGCGCGCAGAACAGCTCCTTCACCTTCTCGCTCTTCTTCAGCGCCCATACGATCGCATGCTCGCGCCCGCCGCTTCCGATAACCAATATACGCATCTTGCAAGCCCCCTTAATAGAATATGACCCCGCCCCTAACCACCGACCCGATGCGGCCAATGGCAAGAGGCGAGCCCTCAGACATATTAATGTTTAAAATGACGTACGCCCGTGAACACCATCGCGATATTATGCGCATTGGCCGCCGCGATGGACTCCTCGTCCTTTATAGAGCCGCCCGGCTGAATGATCGCGGTAATACCCGCCTTCGCCGCCAGCTCCACCGTATCGCCCATCGGGAAGAACGCATCGGATGCCAGCGCAGCTCCCGTCGCCTTCTCACCCGCTTGCTCGATCGCAATGCGCGCTGCGCCGACACGGTTCATCTGACCAGCGCCGACACCTACCGTCATATCGTCCTTCGCCAGCAGGATCGCATTGGACTTCACATGCTTCACGACCTTCCAGCCGAATAGCAGCTGCTTCATCTCTTCTTCCGTCGGCTTGCGGTCCGTGACGACCTGCAGATCGGCCTCGTTCAAGCTATGCACGTCGCTCTGCTGCATCAGCATGCCGCCGTCTACAGATGTAACCAGCCATTCCGGCTTGCGCTCGGCCGCTGCGGACAGCTCGCCCAGCTTCATGAGACGAATGTTTTTCTTCTTCATCAGAATGTCCAGCGCCTCCGGCGTGAAGTCAGGAGCAATCACAATCTCCAGGAAAATGCTGCCCAGCAGCTCGGCCGTATCCGCGCCAATCGTGCGATTCGCCGCGATAATGCCGCCGAAGATGGACGTAGGGTCCGCTTCGTACGCTTTCTGATATGCCTCATGGATGGTCGCTCCGATGCCTACGCCGCAAGGGTTCATATGCTTCACAGCGACGACAGCCGGCTCGTCGAATTCCTTCACAATTGCCAGCGCCGCATTGGCGTCGTTAATGTTGTTATAGGACAGCTCCTTGCCGTGCAGCTGCTCCGCCGTCGTCACATTGCCGGTAGCGGCCAGCGGCTTCTTGTAGAACGCCGCCTGCTGATGCGGGTTTTCTCCGTAGCGAAGATCCTGCACCTTCTCGTAAGTGACAGTGTAGGATTCCGGCAGCGGCTCACCGTTCAGCTTGGACAGATAGTCGGAGATCAGCGCATCGTATGCGCCGGTATGACGGAACACTTTCGCCGCGAGGCGCTTGCGCGTCTCTAACGTCGTGTCTCCTCCGGCCTTCATCTCCTCGACAACTGCGCCGTAATCTCCGGCGTCTACGACAACCGTAACGAAAGCATGGTTCTTCGCCGCGGAGCGAAGCATAGTCGGTCCGCCGATATCGATGTTCTCGATCGCGTCCTCATACGTCACATCCGGCTTCGCAATCGTCTCTTTGAACGGATACAGGTTGACGACGACCAGATCGATGTAATCCAGCCCCAGCTCCTGCATCGCCTTCTGATGCTCTTCATTGTCACGTACAGCCAGCAGGCCGCTATGCACAGCGGGATGCAGCGTCTTCACGCGTCCGTCCATAATCTCGGGGAAGCCTGTCACATCGGAGATGCCGATAACCGGCACGCCTTCCTTCTGCAGCAGATTGAAGGTACCTCCCGTTGAAATGATTTGCACGCCCTGATTCGCCAACTCTTTCGCAAATTCCACAATGCCCGTCTTATCCGATACGCTAATTAACGCTCTGCGAATTGCCATTCCATCGTCCTCCTTTATTAACTGAACCTATATTTATTCCTCAATCCGCACATGGCGACCGTCCAGCTTCACACGGCCATGCGCGATATGCTGGATGACGCCGGGCAGCAGCCGCTGCTCAGCCGCATGAATGCGCTCCGCCAGCGACTCCGTCGAATCGCCCTCCAGCACCTCGACAACCTGCTGCGCAATGATGGGACCGCTGTCCAGTCCGCCATCGACGAAGTGAACGGTCGCTCCCGTCACCTTCACGCCATACTGCAGCGCCTGGCCGATGCCGTCCACACCGGGGAAGGCCGGCAGCAGCGAAGGATGAATGTTGATCATCCGGCCGTAGTAAGGCTCCACCAGCACGGAGGTGATGATCCGCATATAGCCTGCGAGCACGATCAGCTCTACGCCGCGGCGCTCCAGCTCGGCGATAATCTCTCCCTCGTAGGCTTCGCGGGACGGATAATCCTTCGGCTTGAAGACGAAGGCCTCCACTCCGGCCCGCTGCGCCCGCTCGACCACCGGCGCCGACGGCCGGTCACAAACAAGAAGCTCGATGGACACATCGAGCTTCCCCTCCCGCACGGCATCGGCAATCGCCTGGAAGTTCGTCCCCTGACCCGATGCGAATACCGCGATTCGAAGCTGAGACATTAGACTTCCGCTCCCGTGAACGTCACGGCCCGGCTTCCCTCTGTCACCGTGCCAATGCGGTACGCCTGCTCGCCAAGACCGCTCAGCACCTGCAGCGCTTCCTCCGCTTGATCGGCAGGCACGACGACGATGAGGCCGATGCCCATATTGAATGTGGTGAACATATCGCGATTCGTAATCTCGCCCTTGCGCTGCATCAGCTCGAAGATCGGCAGAATCGGCCATGCGCCATACTGGATGTCCACATTAACACCATCCGGCAGCACGCGCGGAATATTCTCGATGAAGCCGCCGCCCGTAATATGCGCCATACCCTTCACCTGAACAGATTCGATCAGCTTCAGCGCTTGCTTCACATAGAGGCGGGTTGGCTCCAGCAAGACGTCGCCAAGCTTCGCTCCGCCGAGCTCCTCCATCTCCTGATCCAGCGAGTAGCCGGCTTCTTCAAGCAATAGTCTACGCACAAGCGAGAAGCCGTTGCTGTGAATGCCGCTGGAGGCAAGACCGATGACAGCATCTCCAGGCGCAATCGTGGAGCCGTCGATCATTTTCTTCTTGTCGACGATACCTACGGTGAAGCCCGCAATATCGTACTCTTCCTCCGAATACATGCCCGGCATCTCTGCCGTCTCTCCGCCGATCAAGGCGCAGCCGGACTGCACGCAGCCTTCGGAGATTCCCTTCACAATCGCCTCGATCTTCTCCGGCACCACCTTGCCGCATGCCAGATAGTCGAGGAAGAAGAGCGGCTCCGCTCCCTGCACGATAATGTCATTCACGCACATGGCCACCGCATCGATCCCGATCGTGTCATGCTTATCCATGGCGAAAGCAAGCTTCAGCTTCGTACCGACGCCGTCCGTGCCGGATACGAGCACAGGCTCCTCATATTTATCCTTGTCCAGGCCGAACAAGCCGCCGAAGCCGCCCAGGTCGGTCAGCACCTCGGGACGGAACGTCCGCTTCACATGCTTCTTCATCCGTTCGACCGCTTCATTGCCCGCGGCAATGTCGACGCCTGCTTTTTTGTACGCTTCTGACAATTTGGTCAACTCCTTCATATCTTTAGGTTCTTCAAGTTACTTGGAACCATGATTCACTTAACAGCTGCAGCTCTTATCCGATTCCGCGTTCACAGGCGTCGGATAATCATTGTCGAAGCAAGCCAGGCACATCCCGCGATTATACGCGCCGTCGTTGCCCCCTACGGAATCCACGAACCCTTCATCGCTTAGAAAAGACAAGGAATCCGCGTTGATCTCACGCCGAATCTCTTCCACCGTGCGGTAAGAAGCGATCAGCTCCTTGCGATCCGGCGTATCGATGCCGTAGAAGCAAGGGTTCTTGAACGGCGGTGAAGTAATCCGCACATGAACCTCCGTCGCACCCGCTTCACGCAGCAAATTGACGATCCGTCGCGACGTCGTGCCGCGGACGATAGAATCGTCGATCATGACGACACGCTTGCCCTCCACGACCTTGCGGACTGCCGACAGCTTCATCTTCACGCCCTTCTCCCGCAGCTCCTGGGAAGGCTGTATGAAGGTTCGTCCGGTGTACTTGTTCTTGATCAGACCAAGCTCGTAAGGAATGCCCGTCTGCTCGGCATAGCCGATCGCCGCGGAGATGCTGGAGTCAGGCACGCCCGTCACGACGTCCGCGTCCACGAACCCTTCGCCAGCGAGCTGTCGCCCCATCCGCTTACGCGCAGAGTGAATGTTGATGCCGTTAATGTCGCTGTCAGGCCTTGCAAAATAAATATATTCCATCGCGCAAGTCGCTCTACGCTGCTCTTCCGCATAACGTTCCTCGCGAAGGCCGTTCGCATCCAGAATAAGCAGCTCGCCCGGCTGGACGTCGCGCGCATATTCCGCACCAATCGTCTCGAATGCGCAAGTCTCCGACGAGAATACGTAGCCATCGCCAAGCCGTCCCATGACGAGCGGACGCAAGCCGTGCGGATCAGAGGCGACCAGCAGCTTGTCGTTCGTCATGATCAGGAAGGCGAAGCCGCCAACAAGCTGCTGCAGCGCTTCCTTCGCCGCCGTCTCGAAGTCCTTCGACGAACGCGCGATCAGATGCGCGATAACCTCGGTATCGCTGGACGTCTGGAAGATGGAGCCGCTAAGCTCCAGCTCGCGGCGGATCGCCGGCGCATTGACGATATTGCCGTTCGTCGCTATGCCCAGATCGCCGTCGCGATAGCGGAAGATCAGCGGCTGGGCATTGCCCAGATAGCTCTCTCCAGATGTGGAATAACGCACATGTCCGATCGCTCGATCCCCCTGCAAGCTATCCAGACTGTCCTTGTCGAACACTTCCTTCACCAGACCCATGTCACGGTGGTAGCTGAATTTATTCCCGTTCGCGGAATCCACTGTGCAGATGCCCGCGCTCTCTTCCCCACGGTGCTGCAGCGCATGAAGGCCGTAATAAGAGAGACCAGCGGCGTCAGGGTGTCCGAACACCCCGAACACGCCGCATTCCTCTCGTAATTTATCGAATATATCGTCGCGCCCTATGCCCTCATTATAATGAGAGCCTGTCCACAGCAAGGGTTGCTTTACTTCATCAGACATGGAATCGCATCCTTCCAGACCTTCTCCAGATGTTGGACCGGCGCATGGATGCCGGATTTGCCGTTGACGTTGATGGTCAGGTTGCTTCCCGTTACCGTTCCGACCTTCTCGTGAGCGACGCCTTGCTCTGTCAGCCAAGCCGCCAGCGCTTCCGCTTGCTCCGGATTCGCCGACAGCAGAATGCGCGATTGCGATTCACTGAACAGCAGATGGTCAGGACGCAGGTCCGAAGTCAAGGATACGTCAGCACCCTTGCCGCCGCTAATGCAAGACTCCGCCAGCGCGACAGCGATGCCGCCCTCCGACAGATCGTGTGCAGATGCGACCAGCCCCTTCTGGATTGCGCCAAGCACCGCTCCTTGCACCCGCTTCTCCACATCGAGATCGATAACGGGAGGACGGCCGGATGCCGCTCCGTTCATCACATACTGCAGCTCGCTTCCGCCGAACTCCGCCTTCGTCTCCCCGATCAGGATGATGACGTCGCCTTCGGACTTGAAGCCTTGCGTCATAATATGATCGGTGTCGTGCACCAGTCCCACCATGCCGATCACCGGCGTCGGATAGATCGCGCCCTTCGCGTTCTCATTGTACAGACTGACGTTGCCGCCGATCACCGGCGTATCCAGCTTCACGCAAGCTTCGGACATGCCGTCGGCAGACTTCTCCAGCTGCCAGAATACGTCCGGCTTCTCCGGGCTGCCGAAGTTCAGGTTGTCCGTAATGGCCAGCGGCTCCGCGCCGGAACAGACGATGTTGCGCGCCGCTTCCGCCACCGCAATGCGGCCGCCCATCTCAGGATCCAGATAGACATAGCGCCCGTTGCAATCCGTCGTCATCGCCAGACCCTTGCGCGTGCCGTCGATTGTGACGACTGCCGCATCGGAGCCCGGACGAACAGCTGTATTGGTGCGAACCATGTAATCGTACTGATTGTATACCCACTCTTTGCTCGCCACAGTCGGGGAAGCAAGCACTTTCTCCAACGTGCCGTTCAGATCAGTGATCTCAGCGAAGCCTGCTGCATCTACAGCGGCGTTATCTCGATAATATTGCGGCTCAGCGGACGGCTGATTGTACACCGGACACTCGTCGACGAGCGCTCTCACCGGCATATCCGCCACCTGCTCGCCTTGATGGATCAAGCGAAGACGGCCGTCGTCCGTCACCTTGCCCACTTTCGCACAGATGATGCCCCACCGATTGAAAATCTCCATAGCCTGCTCTTCATGCTGCGGCTCGATGACGAACAGCATCCGCTCCTGTGACTCCGACAGCATCATCTCGTACGGCGTCATGCCCGTCTCGCGCTGCGGCACCTCGTCCAGATACAGCTCCAGACCGTTGCCCGCCTTGGACGCCATCTCCGCGCTGGAGCAAGTCAGACCCGCCGCGCCCATATCCTGAATGCCGAGCACGATGCCGGAATTGATCAGTTCCAGCGTCGCTTCCATAACCAGCTTCTCCATGAATGGATCGCCGACCTGCACCGCGGTACGCTTCTCTTCCGATTCCTCGGACAGCTCTACCGATGCGAACGTCGCGCCATGAATGCCGTCGCGACCAGTGGCCGGGCCGACATAGAATACCGGGTTGCCGACGCCTTTGGCTACGCCGCGCTGAATCTTGTCGTGATCGATCAGGCCGACACACATCGCGTTGACGAGCGGATTGCCCTCGTAGCTCTCGTCGAACATAACCTCGCCAGCTACTGTCGGGATGCCGATGCAATTGCCGTAGCCGGCAATGCCGCTGACGACATTTTCGAACAGGTACTTGACGCGATCATTGTTCAGATTGCCGAACCGCAAGCTGTTCAGCAGGGCAACCGGACGTGCGCCCATGGAGAAAATGTCACGAATGATGCCGCCTACGCCAGTCGCTGCGCCTTGGTAAGGCTCAACCGCGGAAGGATGGTTATGCGACTCGATCTTGAATACGACCGCTTGATTGTCGCCAATATCCACGATGCCCGCGCCTTCGCCAGGCCCCATCAATACGCGCGGCCCGGTGATCGGAAACTTCTTCAGAATCGGCTTGGAGTTCTTGTACGCGCAGTGCTCAGACCACATCACGCTGAATACGCCGATCTCCGTATAGTTGGGCTTGCGGCCCAGGAAGCCGCAGATCAAGTCATATTCACTGTCGGACACGCCGAATTGCGTGTAGATCTTCTGTTCGGCAATTTGCTCTGCCGTCGGTTCCTTAGCTGTTAATTGCTGCGCCATGTTGTTCCCTCCATGCATTCAGAATCGATGTGAACATCCGCTTGCCATCTTCCGATCCCAGTAACTGGCTTACTGCACGCTCCGGATGCGGCATCATGCCGACGACGTTACCGGCCTTGTTGGAGACGCCCGCAATGTTATCTACAGAACCGTTCGGATTGGTGTCGCCCGCGTAGCGGAATACGATCTGGTTATTGGCTTTCAATTCCGCGAGAGTCGCCTCGTCGCAATAGTAGTTGCCTTCGCCGTGGGCGATAGGAATATCGATAATCTCGCCTTGCGAGTATTGATTCGTGAACGGGGTAGTATTGTTCACCACTTCAAGCGACGTGCCGTGGCAGCGGAACTTCAGTCCCGTATTGCGAATCAGCGCGCCCGGCAGTAATCCTGCCTCCGTCAGTATTTGGAACCCGTTGCAGATGCCGAGAATATATTTACCTTGCTCTGCAGCCTTCTTCACTTCGTTCATGACATCCGCGAACCGAGCGATCGCGCCGCAGCGCAAGTAATCGCCGTAAGAGAAGCCGCCCGGCACCAGGATGGCGTCGTAAGCGGACAAGTCCGTCGCGGTGTGCCATACATAGTCGACTTCTTGCCCGACTGTAGACTCTACCGCCTTGTAGCAGTCGATGTCGCAGTTGGAGCCTGGAAATACAAGTACCGCAAACTTCATCGCCTTAACCCTCCAGTTCGAATCGATAGTCTTCTACGACGGTGTTCGCCAGCAGCTTCTCGCACATTTCCTTCAGCTTCGCTTCCGCTTCCGCGCGGTCGTTCGTATCTAGCTCAACCTCCAGATATTTGCCGATGCGGACCTTGGATACTTCGTTGAAGCCCATCGAGTGAAGCGCGCCTTGCACTGCAGTTCCTTGCGGATCCAATACGTTTTCCTTAATCGTGACGTAGACGGTTGCCTTCATAATAGCCTCCTGAGTATGGTTGTATTTGAAAGTAATGAGTTACTTGAACGACTTGCTCTCCAGTGTATGCGGCATACACTAAGCTGGCTCGTCCACACCTTTTCGGCGCTCCATTGTATGCGGCATACACTAAGTTCGCTCGCACCTTTCCGGCGCTCCAGTGTAGGCTACCTACACTATTTTCGCTCGCTCGCACCTTTTCGGCGCTCCAGTGTATGCGGCATACACTAAGTTCGCTCGCTCGCACCTTTTCGGCGCTCCATTGTATGCGGCATACACTAAGTTCGCTCGCTCGCACCTTTTCGGCGCTCCATTGTATGCGGCATACACTAAGTTCGCTCGCTCGCACCTTTTCGGCGCTCCAGTGTATGCGGCATACACTAAGTTCGCTCGCTCGCACCTTTTCGGCGCTCCAGTGTATGCGGCATACACTAAGTTGGCTCGTCCGCACCTTTGCGGCGCTCCAGTGTATGCGGCATACACTAAGTTGGCTCGTCCGCACCTTTTCGGCGCTCCAGTGTATGCGGCATACACTAAGCTGGCTCGTCCTCACCTTTTCGGCGCTCCAGTGTATGCGGCATACACTAAGTTGGCTCGTCCGCACCTTTTCGGCGCTCCGGTGTATGCGGCATACACTAAGCTGGCTCGTCCGCACCTTTTCGGCGCTCCAGTGTAGGCTGCCTACACTATTTCGGATCGTTCGCGCCTTTAAGGCGCTCCAAGCTATGAATCATCCCCTGCAGCATCCTGCACAGTTACTTTCCGAGCTCCAGACGATGTGCCCTGCCTTAGAGCCGGCTATACAGCTACTTTTCACTCTCCAGGCTATGATTCCTCGCCTGCAGCACCCACATCACCCCGGCAGCGTGCCGGAGCACACTATCGCTACTTCAGTTCGGAGCCGCTCAAGCGGCGGTAAATCTCGCGATAGCGGGCCGATGTCGCCGTAACGACCGTCTCCGGCAGCGGATCGGGCATGCTGTTGCGATCCCAATCGGTGCCCAGCAAGTAAGTGCGCACAGGCTCCTTGTCCATGCTGTCGATCTCCACATCCAGCTCGTAGTTCCCTTCCGACCAGAAGCGCGAGGAGTCCGGCGTGAAGATCTCGTCGATCAGAATGACCTTTCCGTCGATCAGCCCGAATTCGAACTTGCAATCGACCAGAATAATGCCCCGCTCCTTGCAGTAGTCGTGCGCGTAACGATACAACTCTAAGCTGCGGTCACGCAGCTCTGCCGCCTGTTCCGCGCCGACCAGCTCTTCCATCCGCTCGTACGGGATGTCCTCGTCGTGGCCGACATCGTTCTTCGCGGCCGGAGTGAAGATCGGCTCCGGGAACCGCTCGTTCTTGCGCATCCCTTCTGGCAGCGCAATACCGTTAATGGCGCCCGACTGCACGTATTGCCGCCAGCCGCCGCCGGTAATGTAGCCACGCACGACGCATTCGATGTCGATGCGCTTCGCCTTGCGCGTCACCATGACGCGGTTTTTCAGCAACTCCGGCTCCGTCACCAGATCACCCAGCTTCTCCACATCGGTATGCACGACATGATTAGGAAGTATCTCATTCGTTCGGCTGAACCAGAATGCCGCCAAGGAATTCAGCACATTGCCCTTGTCCGGCACGGCAGGCTCTAATACATAATCGAACGCCGAGATGCGGTCCGTTACGACAATCAGGTAATGCTCGCCCAGATCGTACAGTTCACGCACTTTTCCTTTATACACCAGAGGAGCTTTCACATAATCAACAGCCGTGGTTATCGCCTGCGGTTGCACTGTCATGAGAACTCTTCCCCCTTAAATTAATTCAAGCCCAAACGGTCGAAAATCGTATCCACATTCTTCAGATGCCAAGCCGGATTGAAGCAATCTTCAATTTCTTCCACAGAGAGGACCTCTGTAATTGCCGCTGTTTCTTCTATAATAGAGCGGAACTGTCGCTGCTCCTCCCAAGCTTGCATCGCGCGCGGCTGTACCGTGTCGTACGCCTCCTCACGGCTGAAGCCCTTGTCGATCAACTTCGTCATAACGCGTCCGGAGAACGGCACGCCGTAAGTGGCGCTCATGTTGCGCTTCATATTGTCAGGGAATACCGTTAAGTTCTGAATAATGTTGCCCAGACGGTTCAACATATAGTTAAGCAGCATCGTCGAATCCGGCAGGATGACGCGTTCCGCCGACGAATGGCTAATGTCGCGCTCATGCCACAGCGGTACATTCTCGTAAGCCGTCAGCATATGGCCGCGGATCACGCGTGACAGACCGGACATATTCTCGCAGCCGATCGGATTGCGCTTGTGCGGCATCGCCGATGAGCCCTTCTGCCCCTTCGCGAATGGCTCCTCCACCTCGCGGAACTCACTCTTCTGCAGAGCGCGAATCTCCGTAGCGAACTTGTCCATCGACGTCGCAATCAAGGCTAGCGTCGCCATGTACTCTGCATGGCGGTCACGCTGCAGCGTCTGTGTCGAGATGGGAGCGGCCGTAATGCCCAGTTTGTTGCAGACGAACTCCTCCACGAACGGGTCGATATTCGCATAAGTGCCGACAGCGCCGGACATTTTGCCGAACTCTACCCCCTTCGCTGCATGTTGGAACCGCTCCAGATTGCGCTTCATCTCTTCATACCAGAGCGCCATCTTCAAGCCGAACGTCGTCGGCTCGGCATGGACGCCATGCGTCCGTCCCATCATCGGGGTATCTTTATACGCAATCGCCTTCTCGCGCAGAATGCCGATGAACCGCTCGATGTCCTTCAGCAGGATCTCGTTCGCTTGACGAAGCAAGTATCCCATCGCCGTATCGACCACATCGGTGGAAGTAAGTCCGTAATGCACCCATTTCCGCTCAGGCCCGACCGTCTCCGATACAGCGCGTGTGAACGCAATAACGTCATGGCGCGTCTCCTGCTCGATCTCGTAGATGCGCTCAATATCGAAGCTGGCGGACTTGCGCAGCGCAATCGTATCTTCCTTCGGAATAACGCCAAGTTCGGCCCACGCCTCGCATGCGCACAGCTCCACCTCAAGCCAAGCCTTATATTTGTTCTCCTCTGTCCATATCGCTCTCATTTCCGGTCTGCTATAACGATCCAACATATGCCCTCACACCTTCCAAGCTTGAGTTTCCTGTTCCCAAATCCCTGTATTCTCAACCCACTGCAGGGCATCCTCAACGGTGGTCGCCAGCACGTTCACGTGACCCATCTTCCGCTTCGCGACAGCATCCTTCTTCCCGTACAAATGCAGCTTCGGCTCGACGCCCAGCGCCTCCGCTCCGGAATCCTTGCAAGCGATCCGCTTCAGCACCGGCTCAACATGCTGGCCCAGCACATTGACCATGACCACCGGCGTCATAAGCGACGGATCGCCAAGCGGGAGACCGCATATCGCGCGAATATGCTGCTCGAATTGGGATGTGCGGCATGCTTCCATTGTGTAATGACCGCTGTTGTGCGGACGCGGCGCCAACTCATTGACGTACAGCTCGCCGCTCTCCGTCACGAACAGCTCTACCGCGATGAGGCCGACGACGCCGAGCCCCTCCGCGATCCGTATCGCCAGCTCCTCCGCCTTGCGTTGCAGCTCGTCTTCGATTCGCGCAGGCACGACGGACAGATGCAATATATTTTCGACGTGAATATTTTCCGCAGGTGGGAAAGCTTTTATTTCCCCTTGCGCGCTTCTTGCCGCAATAACCGATATCTCCTTCCGGAAGGCGATGAACTGCTCCAGGACAAGCTCGGTGCCAGCCCGAGACAACGTCTCATACGCCTCGTCGATCTCCGACTCCGAGCGAATAACCCATTGGCCCTTGCCGTCGTAGCCGCCCGTCGCCGTCTTCAGCACGCAAGGCGTGCCGAAGGCGGACACCGCCTCACGCAGCTCGTCTGCGTTGCCAATCTCGCGGTACGGCGCTACCTGTACGCCCGCCGCTTCAATCGCACGCTTCTCACGAAGCCGATGCTGCGTCGTATACAACAGGTGGCTACCTTGCGGTACATACGATTCCGCCATCAGCATCGCCGCGACGCCCGCGTCTACATTCTCGAACTCGTATGTGATAACGTCGGCACGCTCCGCCAATTGCCTTGCGGCCTCGCGATCGTCATATGCGGCTTCGATCTGCCGCGCCACCTGACCGGCCGGAGCCTCCGGCGTCGGATCCAGCGCGATGAAGCGATAGCCCATCGCGCTTCCCGCTTGCGCCAGCATGCGCCCCAGCTGTCCGCCGCCAAGCAGCCCGATTGTGCTGCCGGGAAGCAGCACCGGCGCAGCTTCAACGCCTCCAGCTAGCGACATCTTCTCGCCCGTGGCACGATCAACAGGTGCAGGCGCTCCCCCCGCATGATCGCTCCGCAAAGATTCCTTCATCATAATGTCTCACTGCTTTCCAGCACTTGCTGCTTCACACGTTCCCGGCGCGCTTCCACACGCTCCCTCACTTCAGGATCGAAAGCGCCGATCATCTGCGCCGCCAGCAAGCCCGCATTCGTGCCGCCGGCATTGCCGATTGCAACCGTCGCCACAGGGATTCCTCCCGGCATCTGCACAATCGACAGCAGCGAGTCCAGTCCATTCAGATTCGAGGACTTGACGGGTACGCCAATGACCGGCAGTGCCGTCTTCGCAGCGACCATGCCGGGCAGATGCGCAGCGCCGCCGGCTCCGGCAATAATGACCTTCAAGCCGCGCTCCGCCGCACTCTCCGCATATTCGAACATCAAATCCGGCGTCCGATGCGCAGAGACAACCTTCTTCTCATAGGGAATATTCAGTTCCTCCAGAACGTCGCAGGCTAACTTCATAGTGTCCCAATCCGACTTGCTGCCCATAATGACGCCCACCATCGCAGACATTTCCTCAAACCCACTTTCTCTATTAGTATGTGATCATCAACAAATGAAAAAAAGCCCTTCAGCAATCCATATCCGATATGCCGCAGGACTCCAACGTGAAACAACCGGCACAGTGACGACAACCGGATGATCACCACTCATGAATGCAACCAACAGCAAGAAGCCCGCACCAACACCATTGGAATGGAGAGGCGACGACTCAGCCGACAGCGCCCCTAGGCGCCGAGAGCGGCTCTCGCAAAACCGTTGTTCATTCATCAAGCTCGTAGTCCAGAAAATGCGGTTTCCGGGTAGAAACATTCGGGCCTATCCCGAACATATACGAGACTGCTGTGGAAAAGCGGAAACGTCCGCTTCAACCTCCTTTAGTTTATCGAATCTGACATAGGCTGTCAATGAAATACGAACATTTACAAGCTTTCAATTATTAAAGTTCGTATTTTTCACCAATCTCTCTTTAATCGTCCCTCTCCTCGACCGAATAGCCTCCCAATTCCATCATCCTTCTCCATCATCTTCCTTTAGAATGCCCTAATTGCTTCTCTAATTATTAGACTATGGACAGACCGCGCTGAATACATTGGATTATAAGGAGCTTGCAGCCGGCGAGAGGAGACAGCCTGTCCTCAGGCCGTCCCATCGATAAGGAGGGTTACACGTGCAGATACATACAGTGAAGAAGGGAGATTCGCTCTGGGCGCTGTCGCAACGCTACGGCGTGCCTCTCGAGCACATCTTCGACGCGAACGGATTGACTGATCAAAGCCCGATTGTAATCGGTCAGGCCATCATCATTCCTACCGATTCCGACACGGTGACGCACAAAGTGCTCGCGGGAGAATCGCTCTGGATAATTAGCCAGCGCTACGGCGTATCCATGCAAGAGCTGGCGAAGGTCAACGGCATTCGCAATCCCGCTCAAATCTCAACGGGTCAGGTGCTGACCATCCCTCGGGCGGCGAAGCCAATCATCGAGGTCAACGCCTATTCGGAGAAGATGGATGAGGCGGGCGTGAAGCTGGTCGATGAGGTCGGCGACTACCTGACCTACATCAGCCTGTTCAGCTACCGCGTCCGAATCGACGGCTCCATGACGCCGCTTAACGATGCCGCCGTTATTGCCGAAGCCTATGACGAGCGGGTCGCCCCGATGATGGTCATTACCAACTTTGAAGGCGGCACCTTCAGCTCCGACATTGCGCATGCTGTGTTATCCAATCCCGCTGTACAGACTAATCTGATCGGGAATATTCTGCAGGTTATGAACACGAAGGGCTACAAGGCGCTGAATGTAGACTTCGAGTATGTCCTTCCCGGAGACAAACAGAATTATAACGACTTCCTGCAGAGGCTAGTGGACGCCCTCCATCCCAGCGGCTATCTCGTCTCCACCGCACTCGCGCCGAAGGTATCCGCCGATCAGCCAGGTACGTTATATCAGGGGAAAGATTACGAGGCGCATGGACGCATAGCAGACTTCGTCGTCATCATGACGTATGAATGGGGATGGTCGGGAGGCCCGCCCCGCGCAGTAGCTCCGCTTAATGAAGTCGTGAAGGTGCTGAACTACGCCGTAACCGTTATCCCGCCGGAGAAAATTATGATGGGCATGCCGCTGTACGGCTATGATTGGACGTTGCCATACGTGCAAGGCGGGCGCTGGGCGCCGACCGTCAGTCCGCATGAGGCGGTCGTCCGGGCAGCCAAGTATGGGGCGGACATCCGCTATGACGAGGAAGCGCAATCCCCTTACTACAACTATTACGACGAGGAAGGCAAGGAGCATGTTGTCTGGTTCGAAGACGCTAGAAGCGTGCAAGCGAAGTTCGACATCGTGAAGAGCTACAAGCTGCGCGGCGTCAGCTATTGGGTGCTGGGCGTGTCCTTCCCGCAAAACTGGTTTGTGCTTGGCGAGAACTTTACGATCAAGAAGCTGGTTTAAAGATTAGAGGTAACAACACGAACCCTTACGACTCGATTTTGGAAAAATGGAGGATCTGTCAAGCCTTTTTCGGAGAAAAAAGCCAAAAATACCTAGAACAATTCCCATAATGCAAAAAGGAATTAAATGAAAAAATCCCCCTACAGAGTAGGAGGAGAGCATGATTGGTGGTACAAGGAAACCCTTGTCCCATCTGCCTCGGTGAATGCCGAGAGGCTATTGTATAACGCGGAGGAAATATGGCGATTTGAGTGAGATTCAATCGCGAAATACCTTCCTAGTTTGAAATAAGCTCATCATTAATGTAAAACCTATCGCAGCACTAATATGCGGCAGCCATTGATATGTGATAAGCTGAAATCCCAAAAACAATGGTTCAGCCGCTATCAAAACCAATGACAACGGCAAACACGCACTGAAGAAAAACATCGCTTTAAACTTAAAACGTCTCACATCTACAACACATAAGGCGATATACACACCAACGAGCATATAAAGCGGTACTAGCAACAGCAACCATTCCGCAGTATACGTTTTTCCCACGACTGTCTGTATTCGACCTTCCAGGTTATCGACCAACATTAAAACGAGCCAAAAGCCGATTACCCAGCCAATGTTGTACAAAACACTCCAGTAATCTCTCACCCAATCATCCTTTCTTGCACTATTTTGTAATATCATATTATTTAGAAAAATAAGACCTCACACCTACCTAGTCTTATGCAGAAGATAGACCCGGACTAAACCGGGTCTATCTTCTATTGCAAAAAAACTCATACATTCCTGAAAACGTAATGAAAAATTGACCAAATTCGCTGAATATACCTTGAATGTATGCATAGTTTTCACACTAATTTTTTGAACCGAAGTAATTATTCGTGTGTGAAAGTGACCATGTATTATTGGGATCAGCATGCCAAATGGTAATATCTGTTTAATCACCTAAAATCATATACGCTTGCACTAATACAGGTTCAAAGCTAACCGGCTTTTCATAGGAATAAGTTAATCGACTCGGGTTATAATCCTTATAGTTTTGTACAAATAAACTGTCTGCAGTCGTACCCACTTGTCCTATACGAACAGACTGATCCTTTACGTTCAATGACGTATCAGCTCTATTCCAACCACCTGTAACTCTGACTAAGTCATAATACTTTCCACCACGATTATCTACAGTTTCATTAATATAGACAGTTGAGTATGCCTCAATCCCTATGCTACCATCCCAATCATTTCCTTTATATTTGAATTTATCATAGTCATTTATAGTTGTGATGGCATATGTGTTTACTCTTTCCGCATAATTTACTTTTGTATCTAATAATTGGACCGTTTTAAACTCTTTCATTTGAAAATTCACTGTATCGCCAGAAGTAGATATTACTTCTTTATTCTGAATAGAGAAGGTATTGCCTATTCCAATATCAGATATACCTCCTTTCATTGCCCGTTCCTTCAAAATATCAATGTCTATACTAGAACAAATTTAAGTTGGGAGTATATTTCAAATTAATACTCTGAATGAAATAACTGAATTAGTAATTAGTCTATAAGAAAAAGCCCTCATTATATAAACACATAATATGGCTACGTAGTTGTAAATTAATTGTAGATATTTTCAGAAAGTTTATTTCCATCATGAATCCAATAATTATAGATGCTTATCTAGTAACTGAAATGTCCCTACAAACCATCAATTCCATAAGAAAAATAGCCTTAATCCCAAACTTTATCGGATTAAGGCTATTTATAATTTATTAATAAATAGGCATCACTATCGGGCGTTACGAACATCGTCCAAATATTAAACTTCTTCCACCCACACCGTCTTACTCGCAACCGAACCGCGCTTCGGCTCCGGCGGCGTCATATCAGGATAGCCGATATAGACCAGCCCAACCAGCTCTTCCCGCTCCCGGAGCGCTAGCGTCTCATGCATGCGCGGATGGTACATCGGCGCGCCGGAGCGCCATATGGCACCCAGCCCGTGAGCATGGGCGGCGAGCAGCATATTTTGCACAGCGGCTTGCGCTGCCGCCAGCTCTTCCGCCATAAGCGCACGCGGATCATCGGACGGCGAGCAGATGGCTGCGATGACGACAGGTGCACGCATCGCCTTAACCATCTCCTTCTCCCGCACCTCTTGCATGTCTGTCTCGCTTATTCCCTCGCGATCAGCAGCTGCGACCTGCGCGTAGCCTTCGCCAAGCTGTTCCCTGCCCTTGCCCGTCATGACGATAAAGCGCCAAGGCTGGGTATTGAAATGGCTCGGCGCCCAGTTCGCCGCCTCCAGCAGCGATTCGATCACACCGCGATCCACCGGGTCCTGCTTTACCCTGCCGATCGTTCTTCTCGTCCGGATCGCCTCCAGTACACCCATTGCCACCGCGCTTTTCACTTCCTGTTGCATCAAGTCCAATCCCCTCTCCCGTCTAAAGCTATCCGTGTATGACTGCCCATGTCGATTCTAGCTGAACATAGACTTATATTCTCCGTACCCTTCCTCTTCCAGCTTCTCCTTCGGAATGAAGCGGAGTGCGGCGGAGTTGATGCAATAGCGCAGTCCCGTAGGCTGCGGCCCATCATCGAACACATGGCCCAGGTGGGAGTCCCCTTCCTTGCTCCGCACCTCGACTCTCACCATCATGTGGCTCGTATCCGTATGCTCCGTCACCGAACTCTGCTGGAGCGGCTTCGTGAAGCTGGGCCAGCCGCAGCCCGCATCGAACTTGTCCATCGAGCTGAACAACGGCTCGCCCGAGACGATGTCGACGTAGATGCCTTCTTCTATATGATCCCAAAACTCGCCAGTGAACGGCCGCTCCGTGCCGCTGTTTTGCGTCACCTCATATTGGATAGGCGTAAGCCGGCGCTTCAGCTCATCATGATCGATGCTCATCTTCCAATGCTTGCTGATGAACGCGTCACGGCCCGATCCTTTGCGGTACATCTTGTAGCGGAACGGATTCTTTTTATGGTAATCCTGATGGTATTCCTCTGCGATGTAGAACGCTCCTGCCGGCTCGATCTCCGTCACTATCGGCCCCGCGAAGCGGCCGCTCTGCTCCAGCTCGCGCTTGGAGGCTTCCGCCTGCTCCCGCTGCTCCTCCGTATAATAGTAGATGCCCGACCGGTAGGAACTGCCGCGATCATGGAACTGCCCGCCTGCATCGGTGGGATCGATCTGCTGCCAGAATGTAATTAGCAGCTTCTTGTATGGGAATACGTCCGGGTCATAGGTTATATGCACAGCTTCCGTATGCCCGGTCGAATCTGAGCACACTTCCTCGTAAGTCGGGTTCTCCGTATGACCGCCCGTATACCCCGATACGACAGATATGATGCCCGGCAGCTCCTGGAACGGCGTCACCATGCACCAGAAGCACCCCCCAGCGAACATCGCCTCTGCCCGACGACCGCCCTTCTCCAATTGTTCCATTTTCATCGTCCTCCTTCGATCGCTCATAGGATTGCTACTCTCAACTGATTATCATTATACAGGATGGCCCCGCCCAGCTCAAAATGCTCCAGCATTTGCCTTCGCCCCGCATGGCGACAGCTTGTTGCACCTTTGTTACAATTAGATGAAATTCGCAACCTTTTGGCACTCCCGAACCGTTAAGTAAGGGCACAAGCGCAATTGGACACAAATGAGGTGAAAGAAAGATGCAACAATCCAACTTGGAAATCCATGCCGGAAGCCGCCAGGCCGCCACGGCGCAGAAGCGAAAGGGCAAGCTGGCGGTCGCGGTTTTTCTCGGCGTATGGACGATCCTGATCGGGGGCGGCGTATTCGGAGCGAAGTGGTACATCGATCGCATGCAGACGAACCTTACCGCCGATATAGAGCGGCAGACGGCCGCGCAAATCCAGCAGCTGCAGTCCTCTTATGACGCATCGCTCCAGGAGCTGGAGCAGCAGCATACAGAGGAGATGAACGCACTGAAGGGCAAGGTCGACGCTTTGAACGAGCTGCTCACCTTCGCCAAGGACAACGCGGACACGAAGACGGACAACAGCAACAAGCTGTATACGCAGTTGAATGAAGTGAAGAAGCAGCTGAATGAGCTGAAGAAAAATCTGGATGTGCTGAAATGACCATAACGACACAGAATCTGCACAGAATGGCCTTGCTCGCAATTGCCCCTTTCATCGGATTAATGCTGTGGCTCCTCATAAGCGACTTCGGCATTCAACTGGACGTGGAGACGAAGCGCGAAGCCACGGTTCAACCGCAGCAGCTTGCGGCAGCGGAGGAAACTCTCACGGGATTAGAGCAAGCCCGGCAGATGGCGGAAGAGACGAGCAAGTCGCTGACGAAGCAGATTGGCCTGTATAAGAAAACTAATGCGGAGATGGAGGAGATTGCGAAGGTCGCCTCTGCCCAAGCGGGACGTCCGCTCGCTATCTACGACCGGCAGATTACAAACAGACTCGGCAAACCGTCTTCCACGATCAGCTCGGACAAGCTTCGCGCGCAATTATTTTATCTGAATCATGAGCATTTCCGTGGTTATGCCGTTAAGCTGCAACTGAAGTCTCCCGATGCGATGAATATGGCGATGGGCGGGGACAAGCCCGGCGATGCGATGACGACACTTCAAGCCGTCAAGCAATATGGAGCTGCTGTCGGCGTGAACGCCGGCGGATATGCTGATGCTAAGGGAAAGCGGTATCCGCTCAGCACGACGATTGCGGATGGCAAGTACATAACGGGCTTTGAAGCCTCGTATGCGGATTTGTTTTTTGTAGGGATGAATGACAAGAACAAGCTGATTGGGGGGAAATTCACGAAGAAGGAACAGCTGGATGCGAAAAAACCAAAGTTCGGCGCTTCCTTCGTGCCGATATTATTGAGGAACGGAGCGGCGCAGAACATACCTGCCAAATGGCAGTCGAGCCCGAAGCGCGCTCCCCGCACCGTCATAGCCAATTATAAGGATGATCAACTGCTCATCCTCGTGGCGGACGGCTACAATGAAGGAGGAAGCTCCGGCGCGACGCTGTCCGAGCTGCAGACGATACTGAAGCGGTATGGCGTTGTCGACGCCTACAACCTTGATGGGGGCGGCTCCTCCTCGCTTGTCTTCAATGGCACGCTGGTGAACAAACCGTCCGACGGCAAGCTTCGCAAGCTGCCTACGCATTTTCTGTTTTTCAAGTAGGGGCGCTCACTGCCCCTGCTTTTTTCATTTTCAAGGCAATGCCCGCCTTCAAAACATCGATATCCCGCTCCCGCTGTAGCAGCAGCCGCTCCGCATCCTGATGCGTGATAAGCTGGAACCGCACTTCGTCTCCCGGCTTCAATCCGGCAAATATCGGCAGATCGACGGCGGCCACCTGAGCCACTCGCGGATAGCCGCCCGTCGTCTGGCGGTCCGCCAGCAGCACGATGGGCTGCCCGTCCCCAGGTACTTGAATCGTGCCTGCCGCCACCGCTTCCGACAGCAGCTCCTCCTTCGTGATGAGCTGGAGCTGCTGGCCTTCCAGCCGATAGCCCATCCGGTCGGACCGCACGCCTACCCGGAATGCCGTCTGAAGTAGCGCATGCTTGCTCTCAGCCGATAATCTATCCATATGCGTTCCCGGCATAATCCGGATGACATGCATGGGGGTATGCATAATAGCAAAATGCCCCGCATGCCATGACATTGTTCCTCCTTGCCCGCGAAGCATGTGCATGACTTGCGCTTGCTTGGACCCCGGCGCTGAAGGCAACACGGACAACTTGTCTCCCTTGCGCAGCGCACGTCCTTCCAGTCCGCCAATACCGGCTCGCAAGTAGGTGCTGCGGCTTCCCATTACTAGCGGAACGTCGATTCCGCCGGACACAGCCAGATATGCTCTGCATCCGGATCGGCAGGTGAGGAAGCTTAGTACGCTGCCTTCACGCCACAGCACCGGTCGCCATAATGGAACCGACTCTCCATCCGCCTCCACTACCATATCACCGCCGCAGATGGCCATAGCCATATCTTCGTCGGCCCGCAGCCCCGCCCCTGCCATGGTCAGCTCCAACACCGCCATCCCCTCATCGTTGCCGACCAGCAGATTCGCCACCCGGGCAGCCCCTTCGTCCATGACGCCGCCGACCACCACGCCGTACTGCTGATACGCTGGCCTCCCCAAGTCCTGGACCGTCGTCAACAGACCCGGTCGCATGACGGTTAACGCCATATTCTCTCCCCCATTCCTGCTCATGATGTCGTCATCTGCACAGTTGCCGCCCAATTACACTTTTCTATGCAACTTAGGTATGTATTTTCATACAAGCTCGCCTGACTTCGCCTGACCTCGTTTTTCCTCTCCTGACATCTCATTACCTCGCCTCTCCAACCCACTTTGCAGCCACTTTTGTACGATTTTTCGTACAAACCACTCGCCTCAGACGCTCGATCCGTCACTTTTATACGATTTTTCGTACAAATTCGCTCGTTTGGACCACTGACCGCACACTTTTGTACGATTTTTCGTACAAATCACTCACCTCAGACGCTCGATCCGTCACTTTTGTACGATTTTTCGTACCAATTCGCTCGTTTGGACCACTGACCGCACACTTTTGTACGATTTTTCGTACAAACCACTCGCCTCAGACGCTCGATCCGTCACTTTTATACGATTTTTCGTACAAATTCGCTCGTTTGGACCAATGACCGCACACTTTTGTACGATTTTTCGTACAAACCACTCAACTCAGACGCTCGATCCGTCACTTTTGTACGATTTTTCGTACAAACCACTCACCTCAGACGCTCAATCCGTCACTTTTATATGTTTTTTCACACAAAACACCTGCTCCAGATACTCGCCCCAACACACTTTCCTACTGCTAACCTTTTCACAGAGCTCCCAAATCACTGCCGGGAAGGGGACGATCACATCACCCTCCTCGTCTTCGCAAGCTCTCGTACTCCTCCGCCGCAATCGGCAGGAAGCGAACGTGATCGCCGGCCTTCAGCAAAGCAGGCTTCTCCCTTTCTGAAAGGAACAGCGAGAGCGGCGTCCGTCCGATCAGCTGCCACCCCCCCGGCGTGGCAAGCGGGTAGACGCCTGTCTGCTTGCCGGCGATCCCTACGCTTCCTGCCGGGATAGAGGTGCGCGGCGTCTGTCGCCGCGGAGCAGCGATTGATTCCGACATGCCGCCCATGTAAGGAAATCCGGGAGCGAAGCCAATCATGTACACGAGATAAGAAGGCTGACTGTGAATGGCGATTACGTCTTCCGGCGTCAGCCCATTATGCTTCGCGACTTCCACCAGATCGGGTCCATACTCCCCCCCATAGCATACGGGAATCGTGACGACTGTCGGTTCATCCTCTTTTTCGAAGGACGCCACAAGTCCGCCACCCGTTCCAACCAACAAGCTATTCAGCCTTACACATATCGTCTCATAGATAGTAGCATGTCCTTTCTCGCTCTCGCTGCGGCTGCTCCGCACCTGAATAGGATCATAATGGATCGTGACCGATGCGAATGCGGGCACCACTCCCCTCACCCCCGGTATCCCGCCCCGCTCCACTATATGCAGCACAGTCATCACTTTCCGGTGAGTCGCTTCATTCAGTTCGTTCCCCAGCCCAATAATAACACCGCATTCACCCAGAGGGAGCAACTCATAGGACAGGGCTCCTGCATTCTTCTCCTTTCTCTGACTCTGCTGCATGCCGCATCTCCCCTCACACTCCGACGCTTTCTCATCCGGCTCTTCTCATCCTCACTCGCTTACAATATTTTGAACGCGGCCGACTTGACCGTCTTGCAGCCGCACCTTGATCCCGTGGGGATGCTGAGGAGAATTGGTCAATATATCTTTAACGACACCACGCGTAGTCGCGCCAGTCCGTTGATCTTTTTTTAGCACAATGTCTACTTCCAGCCCCGGCTTAACGTCGCTGCGTAATTTTCCGTTCCATGCCATTCCGCACTTCAGCTCCTACTCTAATCTCTAGTTGTTTTAATCGTACCATATTCGGCACATTCGACGAAAATAAACTCGCAAAACCTTCCTCCAACAAAATCTGCAGGGCGCGGCAGCTGACGCCAATAACCATAAGTGAAGAGGTAAAAGTTACTATCCTTACTCCAATTCCCTCGCTATTCACTCCGCCTGTGCGTCATCTCCCCTTTTCATCACAACCACTAGCATTCATCCAACTCGCCATCAATCCCTACACACTTTCCGAACTAGCGGTAACAGCCCTGAAGGAGATGCCTTCCCGCTTCAGCAACTCTCGCAATGCCAATACATGTCCCGCCGCTCCAGGTGTATCGCCATGGACGCATATGGTGTCCGCCTTCAACGCAATCACACCGCCTTGCCTCGTCGCAACCTTGCCTTCCTTCACCATCATGACGGCTTGGCGAGCCGCAGTCTCCGCACTTGCCAGCACCGCTCCTTCGATGTTCCGAGGCGTCAGAGAACCGTCGCTCTCATAAGAGCGGTCCGCAAACACTTCGTTCGCGGTGCGAAGTCCCAGCTTCTCCCCCGCCCGAATGAGCGCGCTGCCCGATAGCCCGAAGAGCAGCAAGCTTCCGTCCACTTTATATACCGCTTCCGCAATGGCTTCCGCAAGCGCATCCTCCATTGCCGCCATATTGTACAACGCTCCGTGCGGCTTCACATGCGACAAGAAGCCGCCTTCCGACTCCGCGAACGCCCGCAGCGCACCGAGCTGGTACACGATCATATCATAGGCTTCCTTAGGAGCAATCGCCATCTCACGTCTCCCGAATCCTTCCCGGTCAGGCAAGCCGGGATGCGCCCCGATTGCGACATTGTGCTTCATAGCAGAAAGAACGGACGCGCGCATAATTCCAGGATCCCCCGCATGGAAGCCGCAGGCAATGTTAGCGGACGTAATCAGCCCCATCAGTTCCTCATCCGCTCCTATCCGGTACGCGCCATACCCTTCTCCAATATCGCAATTGATATCAATACTCAGCATAGGTATTCTCCTTTCCGCTCCCTGCTTTCAATCTGCACGATATACATTCGACTGTTTAATGCTTCCATAGCAATTGTCCTTTGCACGCCTTCTTCCATTATAGTAGAGAAAAATACCCACTCCGCACAAAATGACACTTCCGCCGATGATTTGGCGCAATGTCACCATCTCTCCCAAAATAAAATAAGCCAAAATAGCGGTTCCGACAGGCTCCAAGAGAATGCTCATCGAGATCGTCGTCGCGCTGAGCCATTTCACCAGCCAGTTAAAGACGGTCTGCCCGAATACAGTAGGGATGAGCGCCAGCAAGAACATCCATAGCCAATCGCTGCTCTCGTAGCCCGTCAGCGCTTCGCCTGTGGCCAGACAGTAGACGAGCAGATAGAGAGCGCTGGCAGCATATACGATGAACGTATAAGGGAACAGCTCCAGCTCCTTGCGAACGCTCTGGCCGATCATGAAGTAGACCGTCACGACAGCCGCTCCCATTAGAGCCAGCAGATCGCCGAATAACGCAAGGCCGCTGATCTGCATATCGCCCCAGCCGATAATAAAGCTGCCCGCTATTGCCAGCAGACCGCCCCCAATCGCAGCCATTCTCAGTCGCTCCCGGAATAGCCAGGCGCCTCCCGCTATTGCGAACAGAGGCTGCAACGTCACAAGCACGGTCGAGCTCGTGACGGACGTATAGTTCAACGATTCGAACCAGAGCACGAAGTGAACAGCAAGAAAAAAGCCGGCCAGCAGACACATCATCCACTGGCGGCGAGTAAAACTCCTTATGTGCCTTAAGCTGCTTCTCGCGTCCGCCATCAGCAAGGGCATGATAAGCAAAGCGGAGAACAACATGCGATAAAAGGCAATGACGGACGCCGGAGCCTCCGTCAGCTTCACGAATATGGCCGACGTTGATAAAGCCACCGCACCAAGAAACATGGCGATATATGCCCGATTGTTGCTCATAGATGACATTTCACCTGCACCTTATCTCCTTCTTCTAATACTACCGTAATCTTGCTGTGGACATCGCCACTCCAATCCTGCTCATAGGCCGGCGTCATCTCATTGCCATTCGCTTATAGGCGTTCGTTTTCGCCCGGGAACTTCGCCGTCCATTGGATGGGATGCTTGCAGCGGTGCGGCGAATGACACCTCGGGATAGTCTCTCCTGTGCAAGCGCTCGTCAGTTAACTCCAAGAGCTCCCCCATCGCCTGATTGCGATACCCTTACTTGTAGCAGATGTCCGGCAGATGCGATTGCTCCTCCACATTGTATTCATCATAACGGATCGCATCTACCAGCGCCAGCTTCAGCTTGCGCGAATCTCTGATGAAGTGCTGCATGATGAAGATAATCCTCGTCTCCCGTGCGCATATATTCCCGAGGGCAATAGCCCGACCCGACTTGCGGCAAGAACTTCAGCAGCTTGCGCTCGAAGCCGCTCCATGCTTGCTGTGTATGCCCACATACGGCACGGAATACGACAGCATATACTTTACGCCCTGTTGCTATCCAGCTCGATGCTCCGTTCACCTTCCAGTTCGACGCCCCGTATGCCGTCTTTCTATCGCCTTCTGCCGTTTTTTACGGTCGTCATCCAGTTCGGACTAGCACCTAATTTATAAACGACAAAAAGAGAGCAGCGCCGGTCCAGCGCTGCTCTCTCTTCAATTGCTAATTTGTTATTATTCCCCGCCAAGGAAAATATAACGGCCTAAAATGAGAATGGCGAGAATCCACATCAGCCAGTGGATGTTGTACTTCCCTTTGCCGAACAGATTCGCTACAGCAGCCAGCAGCACGTATAACACGATACCGAAGGAGATGCCGTTCGCAATGCTGTACGTGAATGGCATCAGCGCCAGCGTGAAGAACGCAGGAATCGCATAGACCATATCGGAGAAGTCAATCTCCTTCACAGACTGCATCATGAGCACACCGACGATGATCAGCGCAGCAGCCGTTGCAGAGCCGGGAACAAGCGCCACCAGCGGAGACAGGAAGACCGCAAGCAAGAAGCAGATCCCCGTCGTCACTGCCGTCAGGCCGGAACGTCCGCCCTGCGCGATGCCGGCCGAGCTCTCCACATAAGCTGTTACGGTGCTAGTGCCCAGAACCGCGCCGCCGCTAACGCCGATCGCGTCCACGAACATGGCTTTGCCGATTTTCTTCTTGCCCTTCTCAGGATCCTTCATAATGCCGGCGCGGTTAGCCGTACCGACAAGCGTACCGAACGTATCGAACAATTCCACGAATGTGAATGTCAGAATGACGGTAATCAGACCCACTTCGAAGACGCCTGCGAAGTCAAAATGCCAAACTTGCAGCTCGCTAAAGTTCGGAACCCATGTCTTGCCTTCCAGCACCTCGCTAACGTTCACATGGCCTGTAATAATCGCAATGATTGTCGTGGCAATAATGCCGAACAGAATAGCGCCCGGAACACGGAGCACCATCAGAAGCGCGATGAGCACGATTGCCACAATCGTGAAGACCACTTCCGCGTTGTGGAAGCTGCCAAGCACGATGACCGTCTCGGCCCCGCTGACCGCTGTGAAGCTCTTCTGCGGAATGTCTGAGAAGCTATCTACAACAATTGTCATCAATCCGCTGTTCTTCAAGCCAATAATGGCGATGAACAAGCCGATACCGACCGTGATGGCATGCTTCAAGCTGTCAGGAACAGCTGTAATGAGCATCTGCCGCACTTGGGTAACGGTCAGAATGATGAAGATAATACCGGAGATGAATACCGCTGTCAGAGCCATCGAAGCCGAGATCGGCTTGCCGGTCGCTTGCGATGCGATAACCACTGAAGCGAAGTAAGCATTCAAGCCCATGCCCGGTGCCAATGCGACCGGGAAATTGACGAATAGCCCCATCGCAATGGTGAAGATGCCCGCCGCAAGTGCCGTAGCAAGGAATACACCTTCCCAGCTCAGTCCGGCCGGCGTCAAGATTATAGGGTTGACTGCCAGAATATAGGCCATCGTCATGAATGTCGTCAACCCTGCCATAATTTCAGTTCTTACATTTGTTCCCAGTTCCTTCAATCGAAAGAAACGTTCCATTTTGATCCATACCCTCCCAAAATTGTGTTGGAACAAACAGAGAAACCTGGTTGAATATACGCACACGCGCATCTCCCCCCAGGCTCTGCAAAAAGCGAAAAAATGATCCGCTGGACCGTAGCGGACATTTTTTCCACTTTCCGTAGCCTGATCATTTACGGTGACCTGTAGATACTCTCAAGCCGATTCTTGAGATTATACGAAAAGCTTATGCTGTTGTTTTCCGATTACAATTTTATAGAGAATAGCGCTATTTTGTCAACATATTTCACGAATATTCGAGGAATTTATATTTTTAATCATTCGGTTTTACAGCGTTTTCAAAAGGGGCGTATATCACTATTTACCTATATACGCCTACCCATTTCCTTACATGCTTCGCGAAAACCCCATAATCATACATAATCCCCCTATTATCCCATCGCCCAAGTGAGAAGAAGAGAGATGGCAATTATGCTAATCAATATGATCCACCCAAACGGCCTTGCGAAGTTCATCGTCCATCCGACACCGAAGCGCTTCTCCACGAATATCGCCGGGTCCTTGGGATTGAAGTAGAATTGGCCAAGCTTCCAATGCTGATCCTGATCTCCTGCTGCTGCCGCTGCTTTCCCATCCGCACTCCCGCTGCCTCCTCCGATCCGACTTCCGCCTTGTCCGGTCACAATCGACAAGACGATGGAGCCAACGACGATAATGCCCGTTACGACAAGGACGAGTATGCTTGGCACCCGGATGTCCCAATCCAGCAGTTGGTACAGCTGAAAGCTTCCGAACATCGCGATCATCAGGAAGGCGTTCACAACGATGAAGGAAGACCAGTAGCGACGGAATTTGACATTGCGCCGCAAGGAGCCCTCCGGATCATGGGACTCTACGATCTGTTTGCTGCGGCTGATCGTATAATTGACGAAGATGAATACAAGCAGCAGGAACGAGCCAATGATAGCCGGCCACATGACGGCTGAGTAGCTTTTGGCCACTGTTCTTGTAATATTCCCCGCGAAGTCATGCTTCATCGGAATTTGGTCGGGAAATTGATCATACCCCAGCACCCCGATGAGAACGTATGAGACGATAAGCAGGAAGTGAGGAATAAACCACAGGTATGATACGGTCAATTTCTCCTGCCGAAACTTCATATTCACGATAACTCTCTGCACTTTATCCGTCTGCCAGTTCTCCTGAAGCTTGATCTGCTTGACGGCATTATGCTGCTTCAAGTAAATGAGGAACGACAGGATCAGATAGCCGAACACATGACCGAGCATCGTCAAGCTCCAGCTCTCTTCACTCATCGGACTAAGCGAAAACAGGACAAGAGACGCGCTGAGAGCGACGCCGGCAGCTCCGTTCCACCAGGCATATTGGCGCCTTAATGCGGCAAGCCTGGAATCCTTCTGCGCTTCCTCCGGAACCGTCACGCCGAAGCTCTCGATTCTTCTGGTCAGAAAGGGCATAATGGTCGAAATCATCACTAGCGGGAACATTACAATTGCCGACATAAACACCAGCCAACCTTGACTCATGTCACTTCTCCTCCTTAGGTAGCATTTCTTCAAATACAGCTTGACTCATTTCCGCGAATTGCTCCTTCGTTACGCCTCTGCATATGGCGTCGGCAATGAGCGGCCGCAATTGTTCCCTCAAGCGGCTTCTGTAGGCGTCATCCGCTGCGGGATAAGCGTCCATTGTAATGACAACGCCTTGCTTGCGGTTAATCTGCACATAACCTTCTTGCTTCAGCAATTGATAGGCCTTGTTCACCGTGTGCAGGTTAATGCCGAGATCGGCAGCCAGACTTCGCACGGACGGCAAGCCTTCTCCGGGCTGCAACTGCTTCCGCGCAATCCCTTCCACTATTCCATGGACAAGCTGTGTATAGATCGGCGTCTCCGATTGCAGATCAATATCCAGCAGCATACTCGCATCACCTCGCTTGTCTCGTATGATTGGTTAGCCCAACCCCATTTCGGCTCCTACTTCAAGTTCATCCACTTGTTATAGTTAAAGTATAACAGATATAACTAGTATGATCAAGCATATCTACTAGCACTAAGTATATTTATTAGTCCTCCTCCATTCGTAAGGTTCATCTGTATTTAAAAAATAGTCATTGTACCTAAATAGATGAAAAACTCCCGTCTGTCTGTTCCGCACAGAGACAGACGGGAGTTTTTGTGTTTGAATATATTAGACTGATTTATTACTCCCACTCAATCGTAGCAGGAGGCTTGGATGTTACGTCGTACACGATCCGGTTAACGTTATCTACTTCGTTAACGATTCTCACCGAAATCTTCTCCAGCACGTCCCAAGGGATGCGCGCCCAGTCGGCGGTCATGCCGTCGATGGATGTAACAGCCCGGATGCCTACGGTGTAGGAGTAAGTACGGGCGTCGCCCATAACGCCTACGCTCTTCATGTTCGGAAGAGCCGTGAAGTATTGCCAGATCTCGCGGTCAAGACCCGCCTTGGCAATCTCCTCACGCAAGATCGCGTCGGACTCGCGCACGATGTGCAGCTTCTCTTCCGTCACTTCGCCAAGCACCCGAATAGCCAGGCCCGGTCCCGGGAACGGTTGACGCATAACGATAGCGTCTGGCAGGCCGCATTCTGTACCCACCTTGCGAACCTCGTCCTTGAACAGCGCTTTAAGCGGCTCTACAAGCTCGAATTTCATGTCTTCCGGCAAGCCGCCTACATTATGATGCGACTTGATCGTCTGTGCGGTAGCCGTGCCGCTCTCGATGATGTCGGTGTAGAGCGTGCCTTGCGCCAGGAAGGCGAAGTCGTCCAGCTTGTCCGATTCTTCCTGGAACAGGTAGATGAACTCGTTGCCGATAATTTTGCGCTTCTGCTCGGGATCGTCGACGCCCTTCAGCTTGCCCAGGAAGCGGTCCTTCGCATCGATCTTCAGCACCTTCATATCGAACTTGCCGACGAACGTCTCCATTACGCTCTCCGCTTCTCCCTTGCGCAGCAAGCCGTGATCAATGAACATACACGTCAGCTGATCGCCGATCGCCTTATGGAGAAGAATGGCGACAACGGAGGAGTCCACCCCGCCGGACAGCGCGCAGAGCACCTTCTTGTCCCCTACCTGCTGACGGATCTCCGCGATCTTATCCTCGATGAAGGATTCCATCGTCCAGGAGCCTTCACAGTCGCACACCTTGTACAGGAAATTCTTGATCATCTCGTTGCCGTATACAGAATGGCGTACCTCAGGATGGAATTGTACCGCGTACAGCTTCCGATCCGGATCGCTCATGCCCGCAATCGGCGCATGCTCCGTGCTTGCGTCTACACGGAATCCCGCAGGAGGCTCAATGACGAGATCGCTGTGACTCATCCATACCGTCTGTACGGAATCCAATCCGTGAGCGATAGGGCTGCCTTCGACGAAATTAACCTCCGCTTTCCCGTATTCACGCTTCCCTGCGCGCTCTACCTTGCCCTTCAGCTGGTGAGACATCAGCTGCATACCGTAGCAGATGCCTAAGATAGGCACGTTCAGCTCGTAAATCGCAGGATCTACCAGAGGAGAATTTTCTTCATATACGCTTGCCGGACCACCAGAGAACACGATGCCTTTCGGCTGCAGCTCCCTAATCTTCTCCACAGGCGTATTGTAAGGCAGCAGCTCGCTATATACGCCAAGATCGCGAATACGGCGGGCTATCAGCTGGTTGTATTGTCCCCCGAAGTCGAGGACAACAATAATTTCATTATGCTTCGTCATGACCGAGCCTCCCTCAATTGATGTAGTAATTATATATAAGCTACTTCCAGAGAGTCAAGGACACGACTGTTAACGCTGGACCGACAATCAGGAATTGTCATAGCACTTGCCGTAAAAACTAATTCACGATACAATTCCCTCATATATAGAATGCTTTCGGAGACATTAAAAACGATATGAAGCAGGTGATTAAGTACATTATGCTAGAAGTAAGAACGTCCAAACTGATAAGTGAAGGATCTACTGACGAAGAATTCCAACGCGGCGTATTCGCTACACAGGACATTAAAAAAGGAACTCTTATCCATGTCGCTCCTGTTATTTCCTATTTGAATGAAGATCACGTCCATATAGAAAAAACTATTCTAGGCGACTATGCATATTCTTATGGGGCCAATCATAGCGCTATCCTGCTGGGGTACGGCAGCTTGTTCAACCATTCCTATACGCCAAACGCATCCTTCGAGCTTAACTTCGACAATCTGACCGTTGAGTTCTATGCGCATACCGATATAAAAGAAAACGAAGAGGTGCTCACGAACTATAACGGCGAGGTCGATTGCAACGATCCCCTATGGTTTGACGTGAATAAATAGGATACGCCGCCCCCTGTTCATTCCCCTTCAAGTTGTATTCCAGATGAAGAAGGAGAATGGCGGGCCTTCTTGTACTCCGTTGGCGTTTTCCCTGTATCATTTTTGAAGACGCGACAGAAGTACCGGTAATCCGTCATGCCGATGGCTTGCGACACTTCATATATTTTCATCGTCGTCCGCTCCAGCAGCTCCTTCGCCTTATTCATGCGAATGCGGTTCAAGTAATCGGACACATGCTCTCCCGTCTCGCTCTTGAACAGCGCGCCGGCATAGGAAGGATGCAACTGCACAAGATGGGCAAGCTCGGCAACCTGCAGGTCTTCGGCGTACCTCTCTCGGATCATCGCTCTCATGAGCTGCACCTCTCGCCGAAAACCTTCTCCATGTCCGCTGCGCATCGCCTGCCGCAGCAGCTCCAGCGTCCCTTCCCACCAATGCCGGAAGTCATCCCAGCGCTCCAGCCATGCCAGCTCCTTGCAGCGCTCCCTCATCTGTGGCGGAAGATCGTTCAACGCCGGATCCAACATCTTCAATGTGATGCTCAGCAGCTGACGAGGATGCGTACGCGCGCGCTCTCCGTCCCACTCTGTCAAGGATGCAGCAGCTTCCTGTACCGTCTTGACTTCTCCCGCCTGAAGCCCGGCTATCATCCCGGTCACCATCTCCCGCAGCCGCAAGGAATCAACGTTCCGGTAAGACTGCTGCGGCGCTCCTTCCATCACCGACTGATAATTGTAAAAGTAGGACAAGGATTGCTCCAACCCATCGCTTGCCGATTGCACGAGAAGCCGGGCCGCCTGCACCCGCTGCTGCCCGGAGAACGACCAAGGCTGGCCGATATGGACGAACGCATCGGTATCCGTTATGTCTGGCACCCTGTGCAGACACTTCAAGCCCAATGTGCGAAGCTTTCGTTCACCGTCCTCCGACGAAATGCGGGAATCCGCTCCCACATACACAATGACTCGATTATCGAGATAAGGAACGACAATCCCCCCATCCTTATCCAGTATCTCCTCGATTGCCCCTCCTACTCCCTGCTGAAGCTTCTCTGCTTCTCCGACGGCGATCGCTCGCTTCCGGTTCAATCGGTGCAAGTCCCAGCCCAATATCAAGACTGCGATATGGCTGTATGCGGTTAAGCAAGCCATGGAGGCCGGCAGGTCAGCCTTCTCGTTCCTCTCTCCTTGAAGCCGCTCCTTTGCTTGCTCCAGCCATACACGCTTCTCGTTCCAATACTGCCGCCAATTCAGCTGCTCTTGAAGCTGCAGCTGTTCTTCCTTATTCATCTCGGACGCAATAAGCTCTGCCGCCTTGCGGCAAGCCTTCACGATCGCATCGCCGGATTGCGCCACTTTCACCAGATAATTGTCCACGCCAATCGCAATCGCCTGCTGCGCGTATTCGAATTCACTGTATGCGGTCAGAATGATGACGTGCACCTGCGGCCATCGTTCCTTCACGATCGCGGCGAGCTGAAGCCCGTCCATTCCCGGCATCGTTATATCCGTCAGCAGCAGATGAGGAGGATCGCGCTCGATCATGGCGAGCGCCTCCTTCCCGCTGGAAGCCGCCCCCATAAAAACAAAGCCCGCTTCCTCCCACTGCACGCCGTTCGCGAATTGCTCCCTCACCCACTTCTCGTCATCCACCATCAGCAACTTGAACACTCGCGCCCACCTCCAGATGTAGAATAGAGCAAAAATGATCACCTTCACTTCAATCCCACTGCTGCTTCTTTCGCAGAAGAAGGCAACGAGAGCGGCAATCGGACCGTCACAATAAGACCACCGTCTTCCTCATTGCGGAACGATAAGCCGCAGGCCATTCCGAAGTGCAACTGAATACGATCCTGCACGCTGCGTATGCCCAGATTGTTGAGCCCTTTGTAAGCCGTCTCCGTCTCTTCGCGAGCAAGCAAGCGCGCCAGCTTATCTTCAGATATGCCCGGTCCTCTATCCGATACTTCCAGCGTGATCCGGCCCTCGTTCTCCATAGCGCCAGTCACAATAATAAAGTTCGGCTCCGGCTGATTCAGTCCATAGAAAATGCTGTTCTCGACCAGTGTAATCAAAGTCAGCTTCGGAATCGGGGCAGAAGTCAGCTCATCCGGCACGACCATCTCGAAGTCGAATGCATCTCCATATCGCAGCTGCATGAGCCGCACGTAGTTGTCCAGCTGCTTCAATTCCTCTTCCACCGTTACGATTTCGCTTACTTTATCCATGGAATATTGCATTAATCCCATTAGTGAGCCAATCATCTCGCCCATTTCCTGTCCTCTGCCGGATCGGTCCAAGTAATAGATCGCACTTAACGTGTTATTCAAAAAGTGGGAGTTCACCTGTGAATGAAGCACCTTCAGCTCATGGTGGCGCTTGCGTTCTTCACTCTTCTGCAAATCATTGAACAACGTCTGAATATTGTTCATCATTCGGTTGAATCCGCTAGCGATAAGCGCGAATTCATCACTGCGTCTAATGATAACGCGGGATGCCAGATCCCCGCGGGCACCCGCCTTCAATTGTCTGATAATGGCGCTGAACGGCTTCTGTATGTACATCGCCACCCACCCGGAGACGACCACAGCCAACGCAACGGCAATAAGGAAGACGATGAACAGCTGCTGCTTCAGGCTGGACAACAGGGGGTAGGCTTCATTCTCTTTTATGATGGAAAATACGATCCACCCCCAGCGGTTGCCCTTGCTCTGAAGCACCTTATACTCGCCGCCTTCGGCTTCTACAATCTCCATTCCTCTGCGCCCTGACTGAATGAGCTCGGCAAGCGATGACACCATATCGTTATGTCTCTGTATCTCCTCGTAATTGGTCAAGGAAGCGTTGGACGTGATATAAAGGCCGCTATTCGAAAATAAGTAAACATGCTTGTTCTCTTCCTGCGCAATAAGCGGATCCGTTAGCGAATCCAGATTCAAATCCAGCACAATGTATTGATGCTTGTTGATTTGTCTGGCTACCGTGATCACCCTGCGGTCTCCCGTCCGATACGGTTCACTCCACCAAAAGCCGCTCTCGCCAGTCTTCTCGATAATAAGCGATAAAGTCTCCGGGGTAACAAAATACTGATACGAATAGGGCTCGCTAATTGTCACTTCCCCATTGTCAATAAAATAAAAGCCATCGATGCTATCATTATGCAAAGCATGCATGTTCTGTAGAAGCACATTATAGTCGTCCTGATTCAAATGATTGTAGATGCCCGCATTGGACAGGAAGATGAATTGCGTCTGAATATTGTCCATGAATGCCTTCAGCGACTTCTCCATCTGATCAACGGATGCTTGCAGAGCGCTGTCATTGTTCTCTCTGATCGGAGTGAACAGCCTCTGATAGCCGAACAAGCCGATGACAAGGAACAGACAGATCACGCTGAAGAACGTAATGATGAACAGCTTCATGCTAATGCTGGAGAACCATCTCGTTCTAATCGGTCCGTTCATTGCCATCAGCCTCCGTGTACGATGCTAGCGTTTACATTCTAATCATTAGTATACCAATCCTCTATCGTCTCCACAGCCGCTTTTTTCAACACCTCGATCACAGAAGGAGCGATGAGCTCCGGCAGCTCGGGATGATCCAATTGCGTTGTCAGCTGCTCCAGCTGGGCAATCGCGATCCCCCCGCGTCCGTCAGCTTTCATCCTTGCAATGACTTCCCACTTCTCACTCCACTTCTTGCTGACGGGATGCTCCAGCACACCCAATTCCCGAAGCAGATCCAGCACGTCGTCCAATTGCAGCTCTTCTATATAAGTGAGGGTGTAGCCGCCGCTCTCGCCCTGGAACGTAATCATGCCGCCTTCCTCCGTACTCTGAGCCAGCACCAGCTCGATCTGGCCAGTGCGGTGAATGAGCCAGCTGCCTTCCTTCAGGCCTGTCACCGCCACTGTCGCCGGACCGCTGCCGGGCAGCTGGAACGAGAGCGTCTCCGCCGTTCTTCCCGCATGCCGGTTGAACAAGACCGCATGATCACCGACTCTCGCGCCAAGCAGCTTCTCCGCATCGATCGCAGTTACGTCAAGCGGCGCCGTCACATCATTGTCCATGAATTGCATTACATTCAAGAATGCATCCTCTTCGCTCGGGACATTCGGCGACAGCTGTACTCTCCAGGCTCCGCCCTCTACCGCATGCTGTCCCGGCGCTTTATAAGGCGTCTGAGGATAATTCGTGCCGAATACTTCGAACTCCCTGCCCGGGCCGCCGATCTTCTCGATCGTCAGATTGCCGCTGCCCGGCAGCAAGGCTTCGTTGACAAGCTTGCCGTCGTATTGTCCTTCCGTGCGCCTGATCGTCACCCGATTGCCGCTTACTTCCGGCTCTTCCATCGCATGCAGCAGCCAGTATTTCTTGAAGTGGGGATCCGAGCTGGCAATCCGGTCGTAGACAATCATCGCCCCCGGCACATTGGCGTCTCCCGTATGAATGAAAGCATATGCGCGCTGATACTGCTGCACCTTATCGGAGTACGCCGCGCTGAGATCCGCTTGCAAGTAGCTGAACGCGGGAGTATGCTCATCGGGACCGTAAGCGTACGCCTTGATGACGCCCATATGAAGATCACTGTCCAGCAGCCCTTCCAGCGTCTTCACTTCACTGGACTGTCCGGTGTACGGCAAGCGCTGTCCGCCGTCATTGACGAACTTCCTGCTCGTCGGCGACTTCTCCGAAGGATCCATCACAAGCATGGCGTTATGGGCAATCGTCTTCTTATAGTAATGTAAGTCGTGATCGCTGCCGTACGGACCGTATTGTCCTTTGTACATCCCGCTATCCAGCGCCAGAGCGCCCTTATGGTAGACCTGGAAGCTGCCCATATCCAGATGCTGGTGATTGGTATAGTAATATTCGCCGCCCTTCATCTCCGCTACGACCGTATTGGAATCGTAACCCTGATCCCAGCCTGTGCGCGCCATCATCGTGCCGGACGGGTACCCGAAGTAGCGGGTTAACGGCAGCTGCGATACCGGCTGAGATGGTAGGGTGAAATCCGCGAACAATACCGCCGTTACGGAATCCACGCCTCCCTGCTCGTACTGGCGCAAAAATTCATCTTGTATATAAGGGTCCTGATAATAACCGGCCGCCATCGTAATCGCGAAGCTGTACTGCCAGTACTGGTCCGGCTTGTAACGACGGTCCCAATACGTATCCCCGTCGCGCAGCAGCTGGCCGTCCGGCCTGCGCGTATAGATCGCGCGATAGATCAGATCCGCCTGCTTCTCGCTGAGCACGCTGCCGTAGCCCATCCGCTGGAACATCCACTGCGCCCACAGCTCCGGCTCGAATCTGCCCTGCAAGCCGTAAGTGTCGCCCTGATGATGCATGCCCGATTGATACCAGAAGTTGCGGGCGGGCACGTATTCATTGAAGAAGCGCATAGCAGCCAGATTGTACATCTCAGGGTCTTCGTCATAGACGGCGATCCCCATGCCAAGTTGATCGCGCATCACTTGGAACTCCGAGCCGTGACCGACCACATTGCCTTGCTTCACCGGCGGATATCCAACGCTCATGATCGCCGCCAGCTCCTTGGACTTCTCAACGAAGAAGGCCTTGTCCGAAGCCGTCAAGAGCGGATAGCACCAGTCGTAGACAAGCGCCGCAGTATGAATCGTCTTGCCGGCGTAGAAATACGTCTGTTCTCCCTCATACTGCACCGTAGACATGAAATTGCGCATCACCTCAATGGCCTGCAGTCCGTGCTCCGCGCTGCCCTCCAGCAAGTAGCGAAGCGCGGCAGCTTCCGCGTGGGACAGCCAGAATGCTTTGTAATTGGACCGACCCTGCTGCACCGCTTCCAACTCGCCTGGAGGCGGTACTGGGAAGTTGAACGGAACTCGTTCCCACGTGATGCCGTCATTAGATACACGTATATCGAAATATTGATAACGCTGATTTCCCTGATACCAAGCGATATCTATGTCTGTGACGGTCGTAACGCTTCCCAGGTCGTATTGCACCCATTCTCCCGCGCCGAACGCCGCCCAGTAGGAGTTAGAAGACAGATCCCCATCCACCGTTCTATTGCCGTCGTGCCACTCGTTCTGCGCCGAGCTCCAGTCAACCGCTTGTATCGGAAGCGCAATACGCTGTCCGGCATTGTCTTCGCCAAATATCGCTGTCTCGATTATGGAGTTCCATGGACCGCTATTGGAATTATGGCTGCCTACAATGCGCACGTACCGGGCATTCACCGCAGACGGGAAGGGATAATTCTCGAAGCCTGCGGTCGTGCCGCTGCTTCTCATGTTGTATTCCGTTACTGCGCCCTTGCGCTGTACATCTTCCCATATCGGCGCGAACTCCGCCGTCGCGATCTTCGCTTGCAGCTGCGGCACAAGCGAAGGCGTCACATACAGCCGCGGATGTGTTGCCGGAGGCACGGGCAGCGTGCTCTCCGTATACACGGTCTTCTCCGGCATGCGAACCGAAAGATCGTCCGCTGCCGCTCCGTATACGATAGCGGGATGCGTCGTCTTGTATCGCCCGTTCGATTCCACCTGCACCTGATATCTGCCGTCCGGCTGCGCATCAGGGAAGGTGAAGCGGCCTGCCGCGTCCGACGCTGCCGTGCTGATCGGCATGGCGAAATGCATGTCCGCCATATGATAAAGCTTGGCTGTGGCTCCCACGACCGGCGTTCCATCCTCGAACGACAGCGCCGAACCGCCGATGCTCCACTTCTGCGCCTGCAGATCCTCACTGAGCGCGACATAAATCGGTCCTAGCTCCGACTGGCCTACCGTCAGCGGTACCGCTGCCGTCTCGTAGCCCGGGCGCTTCGCCCTCAGCACATAGCTGCCGCTTGCTACTCCGCCTGTCAGCACATAGGCGCCGTCCAGTTGCGACACGGCGCTGTCCAGCGGAGCCGTATACGCCGTATCGGCCGCATTATACAGATATAGCTTGGCGAACGGCAGCGGGGCGCCGCTTCCCGTATCGCTTGCCGTCCCGCGAATTATGGTCCTCGCCTCCAGCGTAAGCTCGTCTGCATAAAAAGCACCTATAGAGAACAGGCCGGAATACAGCAAGACGCTTACGGTTGCCGTGCCCGCAGGAGCTTCCGAGGAATGGACGAGCGGCACCCACTCCGCCGTCGGAGACTTTTGCTGCGTAGCCGTGCTGAGCAGCAGACTGCCTGCGGCATCATAGAACCGGATATAGAGCGTTGCGCCGCCGGATTCCACGAACACCTTGGCCGAAGCCGTATAATTTTTGCCGCCGTATGCGGTCAGACGATCACTCTCCAGACCATAGGAAGCCGACGGGTTCACATCGTCGATATGCACGCTATATCGCCCGTCAGAGCTGCGCATGCCATCAAGCGCTATGCCTCCGCTGCCGAAGGTCTGCTCCCAGTGGGCCAGCCCCGCTTCGAAGCTGCCGTTCGGCAGCAGCGATACCGGCTCCCATGCAGGATCGGCCGACAGCGCCGCGTCAATCGGCGGCACGCTGGCGCTGCCCACCGTGACGGGCATTACCGTATCGAGATAACCTTCCTTCACGAATCGGATCGCATAGCTGCCATCTGTTACCCCTCCGATGAACTGATAGGAACCGTCGGCCGCACTAATGGTCGTCTCCAGAGGAGCGGCGTATCCGGTATCAACGGCCTCATGAAGGAAGACGCCCGCATCCTCAAGCGGACTGCCGCTTGCCTCATCCGTCACCGTCCCTTCCAGCAGCGTACGCTCATGCAGGCTGACGTTGTCCACATAATACTCCGACATTGTCGCCAGACTGGAGTAGAACAAGACGCTTACCTTCGCCGTTCCCGCAGGCGCGATTGCAGATACATCCGCGCTTTGCCACGTATCCCGAGGCGTGCTCTTGGGAATGCTATTGCTCTCTACCAGCTGATTGTTATCATTGTAGAATCGCAGCATGACAGATGCATAGCCGCTAACCATGTACACCTGACTCGTGACCGAGTAACTCTTGCCGGGATAAGCGGGGAGCTTGTCGGATTCCATGCCATACGATGCAGTGCTGCTTGCATCCGTTATTTTCAGGCTGTAAGCTCCCTCGAAGGCTTGCTCATCCGACACTGCAATGCCACCGCTGCCATAGTTCTGATTCCAGCCCGACAGCCCCGCTTCGAATCCGCCATTACCGAGCAAGCCGCCTCCTACGGAAGCTTCGACTGGTCCTGCCGGCGATACCGCCAGCAACTGCGCGACAAGAACTACGGCAAGCATTAATTTCCATGCACTGTTCCATTTTAATAACGATAACATTTCCTCACTCCCCATTGACAGGATTAAGTAACAGAGAACTTCCTCGCTATTTGTAACCGCTTTCTATTATCGACAATGAAGAAGGGCGCCACTTCACTGTTCGCGCCCTTCTTCTAAGCTGCTTGCCCTAACTCATCATTCTTAATTCTTATTCCGCTTCAAAAGAAACCGCGTTGCCCGTCGCATTGGTGACCTGCTCGGCATAGTAGGTGAAGATGTCCTTACCACCGTAAGTCGTCATCAGTTCCTCGCGATACTTCGGCCAATTGGAAGCATCTTTGTCTTCGTACAGCATATGGACATGATACTCATTCATTTTTTTGCGAAGCGACCCCAGATCCATGCCTTCCTTCACGACCAGGCTGGTCCCGATATGCGGCAGGAACTTGTAAGACTTCACCATATCGGCAATAGCCTTGTCACGCTCCGTCATCTCCGGATCGACTACCTCCAGTCCGAAGATTTCCGGCGTCTTCGGTGTGAACCAGCCGTAGATGTCGATGAAATTGCCATTATCAATAACGTCCCTCTGGTACGCATCCTTGATGATCTCCAGCTTGCTCCCATTGCGCTTGTAATGAACGCCCTCCTGACCGTATCTCGTTAGCAGGAAGCCTTCTTCTCCAGCCAGCCAGTCCATGATTTCAAGTGAACGCTCGATCTTATCGTCCGTCGTCTTGGAGCTGATGAGGAACGGATTGCCCGGCGATTCCTCCGCCCATACGCCTGTATCCTTCCACGGATGGAATGGCTGCCAGTCGACCGTATCCACGCCGGTCACGCTTTTCGTTTTGGCCTGAATGCCGTTAGGATTGCTCTCCAAAGCGGTTGTCGTACCTATGCTGAATACGATGCCGGCTTTGCCCTGCGTCACTTTCTCGACCGCTTGAGCGCCTTTGTTCAACAGCCAGTCGGGATCCGTATATGGGAGCAAGGCGCGAATATCATCCAGCACTTGCTGCATGCGCTTATCGGTACGGGAATCGACGAATCGGCCGTTATCGATCATGAACGGGCCGATGAGGCCATTGTTCAGGAATGCCGGAAATTCCATATTCACTGATGTGCCGCTTCCGCTCGTCGTATAGCCGTATGTGTCGTTTTTCCCATTGCCGTCCGGATCTTGTTCCGTGAACGCTTTCATTACATTGACCATTTCTTCATACGTCTGCGGCATGTCGAGACCCAGCTTATCCAGCCAGTCCTTACGGACGTAATACGAGCGGTATTTCTTCTTCGCATACGGTACCGGAGCTCGCTTGAACACGTCCTGGACCTGGTATGCCGCCAGATCGGCTTCCGTCATCCAATACTGGAAGTAATTCGGCATGCGCTCGGGAGTGACCCAATCCTTCAGATCGCGGGCTACACCGTCTTTGATGTACGTGTTGGATTCCATCCCGCCCATATAGAAGACGTCCGGAATATCGCCGGAAGCGATCATCGTATTGAGCTTGCTCTGATACTCTTGACCCCACGTCATATATTGCAGGTCCAGATCGACGTTGAACTTCTCCTCGATCGCCTTCAGGACGAAGTCTTTGTCCTCGGAGGGCAGGCTGGTATTGTTCCATCCGTTGACGAACCAGCGCAGCTTGATTTTCTCCTTTTTCTCTTCTTTCTGCTCATTCTGGCTGTTGCCGCCCGCATTGCTGGCAGCTGGTGGATCATTCTGCTGGTTATTGCCTCCCCCATTGCCGCTGGAAGAACAAGCGGTGAATAGTAATGCCATAATCAATAGCGGAGCTATCATTTTCATCCATGATTTCATATGGTACAACCCCCTAGTGAATTTCAATGATTAAGCTTGCAGGAGAGAGGCTCTCTCCCTTGCTTGCACTGCATTCCCCCGCTTACCCCTTCACCGCTCCAAGCAGCATTCCCTTCATAAAATACTTCTGCAGGAACGGGTAGATAGCCAGCACAGGGATAATCGCAACGACGACGACCGCCATCTTGATCGTCTCCGGCGGCAGCATATCCACCTCGTTCTGAGAGACGGACAGCTCTTGGCTGACGCTCGGCGCGATGATCATGTTGCGCAATACGACCTGCAGCGGGAACAAGTCGCGATCATTAATGTACATTATGCCGGCAAAGTAGGTATTCCAATGGCCGACGCCGTAAAACAACGCCATCGTGGCAATGACGGGCAGTGACAACGGCAGCACAATGCGAATCAGCGTCTGCAGGTCGCCGCAGCCGTCCACCTTCGCCGCTTCCTCCACCTCATGCGGCAGGCCTTCAAAGTATGTCTTCATGATCAGCATATTGAACGAAGATACCAGTCCGGGAATCATAAGCGCCCAGAGCGTATTCATCAGCCCCGTCGCCTTCACAGTCAGGAAGATCGGGATAAGCCCCCCCGAGAACAGCATCGTGAACACGATGCCCATCAGTACGATATTTCTTCCGGGCAGATATTTCTTCGACAAGGCATACGCGAGCCCCGTTGTCACGAGGATGTTCAGGAACGTCCCCAGCAGCGTAATATATACGGTGACGCCAAGCGCCTTCGGTACGACTCCGCTCTCCAGTATCGTATGGAACGCTTCGAATGTTACGGTGCTGGGAATGAGGACGAAGCCCCCGTGCTTCAGCACTTCCTCATAGGGTGTAATCGACATAATGAATACGAAATATAACGGGAACAGCGTGACGAAACAGAATAGAGCGAGTACAAGATACAGCACGGAGTCGACTACAAAATCAGATTTACTTTTTCTCAAAACGAATGCCATGTCATCCTCCCCTTACCAGATGCCCGATCCGCCGAGCTTCTTCGCCAGACGATTCGCCCCGATGACTAGAATGAGGCCGATCACGGACTTGAAGACGCCCATCGCCGCCGGCACACTGAAGTCAAGCTGCTCGATGCCGCGCCGGAATATCCAGGTGTCCAATATATCCCCGACATCATATACCCGGGCATTAAGGAATATGTAGACCTGCTCGAAGCCGGCATCCAGAATATGGCCGATGCGGAAGATAAGCAGCAGGATGAACACTTCGCGGATGCCCGGCAGCGTAATGTGCCACATCTGCCGCCATCTGCCCGCTCCGTCGACGACCGCCGCTTCATACAGCTCGTGATTAATCGTTGCAAGCGCCGCCATGTAAATGATGGCTCCGAAGCCGGTATTCTTCCAGATATCCGTCACGAGCAGCATCGGACGGAACACGTCAGAATTGGTCAGCACATCGATTGATCCCCAGCCCATATCGCGTACAAATGTTGTAACGAGACCCGATCCCGGAGCGAAGAATGAGAAGACGAGGCCGTATACGATAATCCAGGACAGAAAGTGAGGACCGTACGTAATCGTCTGAACGACCCGCTTGAACCAGCGTACCCGAATTTCATTCAGCATGAGAGCGAGCACGACATCCGGCAGCATGTTGAACAGGATTCGATACAAGCTGAGCAGGAGCGTATTCTTCATCAGTACGCCGAATTCCGGTGTCGAGAATATCTCCTTGAAATTGTCGAGCCCTACCCAAGGACTGCTCCATACGCCTTTCATCAGGTTATATTCCTTGAATGCCACAACCAGGCCGAACATCGGCATGTAATGATAGACTAAGTAGTAGAGCACGCCTGGAGCCATAAGGATATATAGCCATCGGTAGCGGACAAGAGCCGCAATCGCAAGGGCCATCTTTGATCTCGGTACGGCTTGTAGGCGAGGATTCAGTTCTTTTGCTGGACTGTTGGCCTGCATGCATACCACCCTTCCTGATGACGTTTGCGTTTTTTCAATACTTGCTTGTCATTCCACAGACTGTTAAGCGCTTACAACCATGGTATGCACTCATTATAGGCCACTCGGTTCCGCAGTGAATAGCACATGCATTCAAAAAAGTGTGCACTTTTTCAAAAAAACGGTAGCGATTTTCTGCAACGCGCGCAGCTCCTAGCGCACGGTGTGTCGCTGTATGACGGCGGTCGGTCGACCACATATGCGTATATGCGTCACCTATTCCTTTCACTCGTCCGCAGCATTCCGGCGCTCCAGTGTAAGCCACCTGCACTATTTTCGCTCGCCAGCTCAATTTCTCCGCTCCAATGTAGGCCAGCTACACTATTTTCGCTCGCCAGCTCGATTTCCGCGCTCCAATGTAGGCCAGCTCAGTAGCGTTGCATTAAACTTGACATGGAATGTACCTCTAAAAAGTGACATTGTTACAAAAATGTTAAATATATGTGATGCATGACAGAAAAAAAGCTCCTAAA
>NZ_JBHTJZ010000015.1:0-906 GCF_042675905.1 Paenibacillus chungangensis
AACCAACACCTTTGTAACTCCATGTGAGACGTCCTACAACCCCAAGGGGCAAGCCCCTTGGTTTGGGCTAATCCGCGTTCGCTCGCCGCTACTGACGGAATCACTATTGTTTTCTCTTCCTCGGGGTACTTAGATGTTTCAGTTCCCCCGGTATGCCTCTTCACAACTTATGTATTCAGTTGCGAGTAACAGTCCATTACGACTGCTGGGTTTCCCCATTCGGAAATCCCCGGATCAAAGCTTGCTTACAGCTCCCCGAGGCGGTATCGTTGTTCGCCACGTCCTTCTTCGGCTCCTGGTGCCTAGGCATCCTCCGTGCGCTCTTACTAGCTTAACCTGCGTTTTTCGATGAGCGACTTTCCTGAATTTCTTCAGAAAAGACGCTACATGTCAAACGTTTATTTAAAACTTCAGCTAAAGGATGTTTCAGCATAAAGCTTCTCACTGCTTCAAAAGCAGCTGGAATGCTTTATTGTTACTTTCGTTATCCAGTTTTCAAGGAACAATTGTACAGTCTTTCGCTGCGCGAAAACTGTTGGTGGAGCCAAGCGGGATCGAACCGCTGACCTCCTGCTTGCAAGGCAGGCGCTCTCCCAGCTGAGCTATGGCCCCTCATGTTAAGATAATGGTGGGCCTTAGTGGACTCGAACCACCGACCTCACCCTTATCAGGGGTGCGCTCTAACCAGCTGAGCTAAAGGCCCTCTTGCGGAAGGATTACTCCTTCAAAACTGACAACGAGCGAGCAACTACTGCCTAGGATTTTTCGCAATCGACGAGAGTCGATAAGAAAATATCCCGCGTGGAAGCTGATGCTTCCTTATCCGATCATCATCGTGATCGGGTAATTCCTTAGAAAGGAGGTGATCCAGCCGCACCTTCCGATACGGCTACCTTGTTACGACTT
>NZ_JBHTJZ010000016.1:0-3471 GCF_042675905.1 Paenibacillus chungangensis
TGGAATCCAGATCAAGGATGAGCGAGTCAGGTAGCGCCGGCGCAATGATATCTACATTCAAGTTTCGGAGTGCTGGGGCCAGTTGATCGTGTGCCGCACCAAGCCCAAGCAACTCTTTGTTTAACAACGAGTGATGAGGCAACCGGCCGCCTAGGGCATGCTTAACTAAAGCATCGCCTTGAAGTGATCGAAAGTGAAAGATACGTTCGCAGCCCAGGAGCCAGCCGATGATAAGGTACTGGATGATGTGGTGAGTGGGGAAAACTGCGTTTGCGGCTTTGGCTAAGCCAAGCGGCTGTAATGCTTGATTCAAACGGATCGTTTCAAGGAATGCGAGAATGACCTTGGCACCTGCAAAATTTGTGGCATTTCTCACANTTAAATCTTTAATCGTAGGAATACGTTCAACAATCCTGACGATCAAGGAATAGATCATCGCTCTGTCATTCACGTCTATAGGGGCACCATAAAGAGATGTCTACCTAACCAAACGCAAGATAGGGTAATATCGATAGTAGAAAAAATCTCGCGAAAACGATTTTTTTGTTCCATCTCATAAAGTTCTTGCAGGGTAAATAAGCTCTCGTGTCGAATATACGGCATAGGGAGTTCATCCTTTCATCTCAGTGTTTTGGTGGTACTTAACACATTCGAGATTTGGGGAGGTACTCCTTTTTCTATGTCTTAAAACCCTACTGATAGCAAGGCTTTATAGTTATGAAATTGATTCATATAAGTAAAAATATTAGAATCTGCATACCTTATTAGAGGATTATAATGAATTATGTCGAATAAAAATAAAAATTAGTATATATTCCTAATGGGGCGTGTTTAATTTGATAGTTGGATTACTCTGTAGGCACTATAAAATTTACCAAGGGTTATACTTTATCCCTATTTGTGATGATTACGAAACTCCTTTTTCATTATTTATAGGAAATAACGCAGTAGGTAAAAGCTCAGTACTTGAGAGCTTGAATACCTTTTTTAATAATACCAATTGGAATAGAACAAAAGGGACAAAAGCTGATGAGACATATATAGCTCCAGTATTCTTAATAAAAAAGAGTGATATACAAGGCAATATAGATAGTATTGTATATCAAAAACTGGACTTGATTAGTCAATACTTTTGGAGCGTAACAGAAGAAGCTAATTCTAATCTCAAGAGCAATGAAGAGTTTAAAAAGTTTTTTCAAATTAGGGACGAATTAAAACATAGATATGGGGCAAATGATTATTTGTTTTTCTTGTTAGGGTTGGAATACCAAGATAAATCTGAAGTATACTATAGTACATTTGATGATGATATAAACAAAAAAATGAAAATCCATAATATAAGTATTAAAGATATTCAATTAATCAATGAAATAAAAAGTTACCTTACGTACATTTACATTCCAATAGAGTCAATTACTAGTGAAATAATTAAAATAGAGAATAAAGAGATGCAGGCATTAATGAGCACGGATATCCTAGAAGACATTGATAAAATTCTGGATGAGAGAAATATACCTAAAGGTAATCGAACCATAAGCTTGATCGACTATTTAAATTCAAACCTAGATGAGTATATGAACAAAATCAACGATACAATCAGTAGAATTGATGAAAGCTATGCATATAAAGTAGAACAGGGGTACAAGAAAAATTTAAGACCATCGGATGTAAGAAATAGAATATTAGAAGCTTACTTTTCGATAAGAACTCTAAAAAAGGATAAAAAAGAGATACATGAACTAAGTTCAGGGGAACAAAGAATTGCGTTAATTGATATAGCCACAGCTTTCTTGAAAAACACGTCAAGAAGTAACAAAAGAAAAACTATTTTAGCTATTGATGAACCAGAGAGCTCACTACATATATCAAAAGCGTTTAAACAGTTCGAGAGATTACAGAGTCTTGTCCAAGAAAATGTACAGTTAATTCTAACAAGTCATTGGTATGGGTCCTTACCTTTCACTACTACCGGAAATTTAAATTATATTGAGTTGAAATCCGATTACAGAATAAACGTTAGTACATATGATCTGAATAATTATTTTGAAAAAAGAGGATCACTACCTGAAGATGTACAAATGAAGAGTTACTTTGATCTAACTTCAGCAATTTTAAGTTCAATGAGATCAGAAAATACAAATTGGATAATTTGTGAGGGAAGTGATGATAAACTCTACTTAAGTCATTATTTATCGTCGTCTATAGCAAATTTGAAGATACTTTGTGTTGGTGGATGTAGTAATGTTATAAAGTTATACAAGTATTTGTACACTCCTTTTCAAGAAAAGGACGAGAAAAAAGCTGTTAATAGTAAAATACTATGTCTAATTGACACAGACGATGTTATTTATGATCTTGAGATAAACAGTGAAGTGAAAGGTAAGTTGAGATTAGCTAGAATGCAACCTGAAAGAGACGGTCAATTGAAATTAATGTCAGTGAAGAAAAATGGATTTTATTATTCTACTGAGATGGAAGATTGTTTAACCCCCAAAAAGTATTACAAATCAATAAAAGATGTTATTGAGAAAAGTGATGATGCAAATTTATTAGAGTTATTTAAAAAATTTAGTTATAAAGAAGGTTCAACATATTCTAGAATTAAAAACGAAAAAGACTCTATTCTTGAGCCTCTAGAACTAATTAAGTATGAAGATAAAAAAACACTATTTGATTTCTTAGATGATCACCATATTAAATATATTATTGCTCAAAATTATACGAGTAGAGAAATAGAAGAAAGACCTTTACTATTTACATTGATTAGTCAATATTTTAACAAAACCAATTAATTGTTAAGTGTTATTGCTAAACCATAATGTCCGCAGATTGACGGTGTAAGTTGTCCAGCTGGTGACGGATAAGCTGTCCGCGCAAGATGAAGAGAAAGGGAGAATCAAAATAATTCTCCCTGTATGACACGCTTAATCATATGACCATCGATGATCCGATGTTTGTTCTGTGAGCTGTAGATGAGAGTGTGCGTGCAAACCTTGTTGACTAACCGGACAGCTCCGCGGGAGAACTGGTAGATGTCGTCAATCGCGCTGTCCGTGAAGATGTCGTACTCCGCTCCGGCGAAAGTCATGTGGCGACGAATGTAATCGCCGATCTGAGCGCGATCGTAATGTGGGAGCTTACACTGCAGGTCGATTCGCTGTCGAATGGTTGCATACACCTGAAGGTTCAGGCGATCCCAGAGTTCACTCTGCCAGACCAAGATGAGTGCCATGGGACTCTGAGCATCCATCTTAAAGTTGAGCAGTTATGTGGTATTCCAGATAACTGCTTAACTTCCAAATGGATTCCGTTCCGCCGCTGGCCCTTCTCTTAATTGGTCAGTTATCTGACTTCTGAGATAACTGACCATATCCAAGCAAGTTATTTATCCGTCACAATTCTTCTAAAGTGTTGTAACTCCAGGGAATCTGCACCTGTCTCCTCGGATAATTTTTGATGACTAAATTATCG
>NZ_JBHTJZ010000017.1:0-60529 GCF_042675905.1 Paenibacillus chungangensis
TTTTTTTCTGTCATGAACCACATATATTTAACATATTTAGCACAATTTAGAACGACTTATTAGAGGCACAATCCATGTCAAGTTTAATGCAACGCTACTGAGGATGCCTACATTGGAGCGCCGAACAGGTGTGTGCAAGCCAAAAGTGAGTAGGCCATTCATTTCTTTAAGGGACGCTGTCAGGCGTTTTCTTCCATTGATGCTACTGAGTCGATAAGTAGCGTAATGCGGAGTATAAGTAATGTGAAGCATAAGTGAATAAGAAACAAAACAAAACATATTGACAATAAAGTGAAAGTGAAATAATATTAAACGAAAGTTAAACGAAATGTTATAAAGAAGCTCATTACGCGGCGAGAGCGAGATGAAAAAACATGAAAACCATGGAAACGATGAAAACAGTGAAGCGATCGTTGACCGGACTGTTGGGAAGCGAATACACCAACGCCGTCGCGGCGGGAGCTGCCTTGCTAACCGACTTGAGCGGCGAAGAGGCGAGGAGGCTTGCGGCGGAAGAGGTAGAATTTTTGCCAGATGCGTATAGGGATAAGACGGACCTGCTATTGGAACAGGTAGGAAAGCGGATCATTCCGGAAATGAAAGCGTCTACTTCCGGTGCGCCTACGGATGCTTTTCGAAGGGCAAGTAATTCGAAAGCCAGTCCGCTCGGCGGAATCGGCTACCTCCGCTTGGGAGAGGATGGCAGGCTCTATCTGATAGGGAAAAGCGAGCACTACCATACGCCGCTGGGACATAACTTCCCCGGCTACAAGCTTATCGACCATGCCAGGGTGCTTGGCATAACCAATGCCACCCATAATAATACTCGGGGGCATGCGACGCGGCTGCTGGAGCGGGAATTGATCAGAACGGCGAATGGACTCGCTCGGGAGGATGTGGATACACTGAAGGGTGTACTGGATTCTCGCGAGCCGCATGTGTTGAACAGGGTTATCAATCTGGAGACTGGAACGTTAGCGTGCGAAGCGGGAATAAAAATGATGCTTGCGAGGTTCTATCGCCTGGATGCGACTTTCCCGGCACCGAAATATGCGGGGAGAACACCGGTATTCTTCGTCATGGGTGATCGCGACGGCGGAGCCGCCGCTAATTACCACGGTACGAGCGTCATTGCGCAGACGCTGCGCAATATGTGGCCTGACATGACCGGCAAGCTGGAGGATGCAGGCATATGGAAGGTATGTCCGGTTGACATCAACGATTATGAGGATTTCAAGTTCAAATTCGAACGATACAATCAATCGCCGTTCAAGGTCGCGGGGTTCCTGCATGAAATCATTATGATGAATTACGGCGGCATCAAGCTTGAGCAGCATTACTTGCAGCAAGCTTATGACCTGTGCCACAGGAACGACACTCCCATTATGTGTGACGAGATCCAGTCATGCATGTGGTATCCCGGGATGTTCTTATTCCGGGCTTACGGGTTGAACCCTGACTTTGTCGTGATCGGGAAAGGCTTCCCGGGAGGGCAGTATCCGGCCTCGCGCATCATAACGACTGCCGAGATGGATACGCTGAATCAATTCGGCGCATTGGTGACGAACGGACAAGAAGAGCTTGCGGCGCTGGCTTATCTCATTACGATGACCTTCGCGGAGGAGAATGCTGCGTGGATCGGCGCAATGGGCGACTATTACGAAGAACGGCTGAAGGCGCTCGCTTCGTGTCATCCTTCGATAATTGCACGGACGGAAGGCAAGGGACATCTGTCCACCTTGTTCTTCCATGAAGCGAAGCTAGCGGCCGCATTCGCAGGTAGGTTGGGAGAACAGTGCATTGACATTAGCGCGCAGACGTATAAAGCGAATTGCCCGCCGGCTGCGCTTACGAAACCGCCGATTATTGCTACAATGAAGATGCTGGATTATATGATTGCCAGAATGGATGAAGCTTTGCAAGCCATCCGAGAGGAAAGGGAAGCTGATGACAGAGAAGATACTAGGTGAACTGGACATTGACCAGAGGAGAGCGACGATTCTTGAATTGCTCCAGCAGGAGAGCAAGGTGAAGGTGACAGAGCTGAGCAAGCGGTTCGGTATCTCGGAGGTGACGATTCGAGGCGATCTCGACGAGCTGGAAGAGCAAGGGCTGCTGCAGCGCGTACACGGCGGAGCGATCAGCACTTATAAGAACTACTATAATATGACGTTCCGTGGCCGGGTGGAGACGAACAAGGAGGAGAAGAGACGGATCGCGGTTGAAGCTGCCGCCATGATCTCCGATGGGGACACGATTATTCTGGGCTCCGGGACGACTCCCCTCTATGTGATGCGAGAGCTGAAAAACCATAAAAACCTCATCATTATTACGAATTCATTGTCGATTGCGTATGAGGCTGGCTTCCACCCCCATCTGCATGTGGTCGTCATGCTTGGCGGCAACATCAATATCCAGTATGAATTTGTATCGGGCGATGACGCGATTCGCCAGCTGAGCAAGTATAAAGCCGACAAGCTTATTCTATCTTCCGACGGTGTCAGCTCGGAGCATGGCATCACCACCTATCATCATCTTGAAGCGGAGTTGTATCGGCAGATGATTCGCAAGGCGGATAAACGAATTTTGGTCTCCGATTACACGAAGATCGGGCGTGGCAATTTTGCGCAAATTGAGGATGTGGATAAAATTGATTGCCTGATTACAAACGACAATGCCAATAAGGAAGAATTGGAAGCGATGAGAGAGAAAGGCGTTGAAATCCGGTTAGTGTAGCGAGGGGACGATCGGGATGTCAGACGACGAAATGAAGCGAACAGATCATGAAGAGAAGTACGTCATCGGACTGGATATTGGAACGTCTGCAGTGAAAGGCGTACTGATGTCGGCCGGCGGAGCCATCCTCTCGCGAGAGAAGGCGGCCACCCGCTATCTGCCGTCCGATGACGGTCTGATCCAATTCAATGCCTGTGAATGGTACGACTCCGTTACAGCTATCATCCGCAGACTGGCGGGCGCGCTTCCGTCAGGGGGGACAGTGGCAGCGATTAGCATGGCTTCGGCCAGCGGCAATACTGTGCTTGTAAATGAGCGGAGTGAGCCGGTGCGACCGGCAATCAGCTGGATGGACGAGCGAGTGAGAGAAGAGTTGGACGAAATATTCGGGGATGCAGAAGCGAGCGAAGTTCATGAACGCATCGGCTGGCCGTACATGCGGCTGTTTCCACTGGCCCATCTCTCCTGGCTGAAGCGTCATGAACCGGAGGCGCTGGCAGGCGCAGCACGCATCTGCCTGAGCACGGATTATATGCTGCATCGCTTGACGGGGGAGTGGGGAATCGATGCTTCCACCGCAACGACCTTCTACTTGCAGGATCAGAAAGCGATGCAATGGCACTTGCCTTTCGTGGAACGGTTAGGTATATCCGTCGACCAATTGCCCCCTATCTATCCGGTGGGAAGCGTGCTGGGAGGCATTACGCCAAGTGCAGCCATGGATACGACGCTGCGAGCGGGAACGCCCATCGTGCTGGGCGCCTTCGATCACCCTTGTGCGGCGAGAGGCTCAAGCATTATGGAGGAAGGGCAGCTGCTTCTCTCCTGCGGGACTTCCTGGGTAGGCTTCTTCCCGACGACCGATCGAGGGAAGGCGGTTGCCGGGAACCTGCTGGTAGACCCGTTCCTCCAGCCGGAAGGACCTTGGGGAGCGATGTTCTCTCTTCCGGCTATCGCGACTTCCATAGATAAGTACATATGCCGCTATATCGCCGACGGGCCGGACCGGTATCGCGAGTTCGACAGGCTCGCAAGCGCAGCGGCTCCGGGAGCGGGAGGGCTTCTCATTCATCCCATGCTGGAGCAGGAGCTCGACGATGGAGGAGCTTATGGGAAGGAACAATTGGCGAGAGCGCTGATGGAAGGAACGGCCTATCTATTGCTTCAGCAGGTGGAGAAGCTCGCGGCTGCTGGTCTATCGTTCACGTCGGTGACGATGGTCGGCGGACCGTCCGAGACTGCCCCATGGCCTCAGATCGTGGCGGATGTTCTCGGAAGGGAAGTGGTCACCGTTAACGGTTCCTGCGCTGGAGCGGTAGGGGCGGCGATCTTGGCCGGGATCGGCGCGGGACTGTATCGGAATGAAGAGGAAGCGCATCGGAAGCTGGTCTTCCGAAGGGTTGTCCGAACGCCGGACGAAGCGGCGCACAAGGTGTACAGGGAACAGTACCGGCGTTTTGCCGGCATCTATTAATAGGTTCGGAGGTCTTGACATGCATGCCTTATTCGAAATGAAGGAAGTAGACAAGATTTTCTACGAGCAGAAGCTGAAGCATTTTCTGCCGGATCGGATGATCGATATTCATACGCACGTCTGGCTGGACAACATTCGGCTTGAAGCGCCCGGCGCTCCCGTGAGAGCGGTTACTTGGCCGTCATTGGTCGCAAGAGACAATTCCATTGCAGATTTGTTCAAGACGTATGAAGTGATGTTTCCCGGGAAGGAAGTGACGCCGCTCATATTCTCTCAAGTCAGCCTGCAATATGATATCGCGGCGGGGAATGAATATGTTCGATCATGCGCCGAGCGGTATAAGCTGCCGTCGCTGATGGTGACGCGGCCCCAGCAGAGCGCGGCCGAATTTGAAGAAGGTATCGATCGGGGCGGATTTCTGGGCTGTAAGGTGTATCTGAATTTCGCGGACCCGTACATTCCGGAGAAGGAGATTCGTATCTACGACTTCCTGCCGCCGCATCAGCTGGATGTGCTGAATCGTCGCGGTTGGATGGTCATGCTGCATATTCCGAGGGACGGCAGACTGAAGGACCCTGTCAACCTGGCGCAGATGCTGGAGATCGAGCGGAAGTACCCCGCGGTCAAGCTGATCATTGCCCATGTCGGCCGAGCGTATTGCCCGGAGGATGTGGGAGATGCGTTCGACCTATTGGCAGAGACGAAGAACATGGTATTCGACTTTAGCGCCAATACCAATTCGCATGTGTTCCGGGAGCTGGTGAAGGCCGTCGGTCCGAAGCGAATATTGTTCGGCAGCGATCTTCCGATTGTAAGAATGAGGATGAAGCGCTATTGCGAGAACGGCAGGTACGTCAATGTTGTCCCTAAGGGATTGTACGGGGATGTATCAGGAGACCCCAACATGCGGGAAGCGGAAGAGCGGGAGGCGGAGGAACTCTCCTTCTTCATGTACGAGGAGATCGATGCATTCCGGGTGGCGGCGGAGGCCGAAGGATTGACGAGACGGGATGTAGAGGATATTTTTTACGCTAATGCCAAGACACTTATCGATCAGATTGAGAAGGAGCGACGGCGCTAATGGGGAACAGACTGAAGATGGCTCTTCTGCCCATGTATATTCAGCTTTACGACGACAGCTGGCCTGAGCTGAGGGAGCGCGTGGATGCATTTCATCGGACGATTATCGGCGAGTTCGAGAAGAGGGGGCTGGACGTTGTCTCTTCGCCCGTATGCCGGGTACAGGCGGAATTCGAAGCGGCGATGGAAAGCTTCGAGAGGGAGGGGGCCGACGCTGTCGTCACACTTCATCTGGCTTACTCGCCTTCTCTGGAGTCGGCAAGCGCACTGGCGGCAACCGAGCTTCCATTGATTGTGTTGAATACGACGCCCACCTACGACTTTAGTCCTGCTCAGCATCCCGATGAGATTCTGTATAATCACGGCATACACGGCGTGCAGGATATGTGCAATCTTTTGCTGCGCAATGGGAAGCGCTTTCTCATTGAATCGGGCCATTGGGAGAAATCGGATGTTCTCGATCGGGTTACGGCTTGCGTGAGGGCGGCGCGCATCTCGAAGGAGATGAAGCGGGCGAAGGTAGGCAGAATCGGCGAACCGTTCCAAGGCATGGGGGATTTTCTGGTGTCAGAGGAGGTGCTGGGCGCAACGATTGGGATCGAGACGATAAGCTTCGACCTTCATAATGACGCGGAGCTGTTCGAAGCCGTGTCGGATCATCAGATCGATGAAGAGATGGAGGGAGATAAGCGGGATTATCAATGGAGCAGCTTCGATGAAGAGGCGTATCGCCGGTCGATTCGCGACTGCCTGTCGCTGCGGCATCTGATCGAAGCGGAAGGATTAACCGCATTAACGGTCAATTTCATGGCGATTACGGGACGATCTGCGTTATTCACTATGCCCTTCCTGGAAGCGAGCAAGGCGATGAGCCGGGGAATCGGCTACGCCGGGGAAGGGGATGTGCTGACGGCTGCTTTGGTGGGCGCTCTGTTATCCGTCTATCCTGACACGTCGTTCACGGAGATGTTCTGTCCGGACTGGGATAACGATGCGATATTCCTCAGCCATATGGGAGAGATGAATGTGCGTGTCGCGGCGAACAAGCCGGTGCTTCGGGAGAAGCCATTCCCCTTCACGGATGCGGGCAACCCGATTGTCGCCTGCGGCAGATTCCGCGGCGGCGAAGCGGTGTATGTCTGCTTGGCTCCGGGAGCGGACAATGCCTATACATTCATCTTGTCGCGCATACAGATGCTGGATGTCGAGGGGATGGACAGGATGGAAGACAGTATTCGCGGATGGTTCAGACCATCGCTTCCCACTGCTCAGTTTCTATCTTCCTTCAGCAAGCATGGAGGCATCCATCACGGTGTGATCGTCTACGGCGACGTTATCGAGGTGCTGGAGCGGTTCGGCGACATCATGGGCTGGCATACGGTAACAATCAGGTGATATTCAATTCAGGGTGGAGGAGATGGGAGAATGACTATTAAAGTAGGGATTGCAGGCGCAAGAGGACTAAGCACGTTGAAGGGATTCCAGGTCTCGAGGGATGCGGAGGTCGTCGCACTGTGTGATCTGGATGAAGACCTGCTGAAGGAGAAATCGCAGCAATACGGGATTCCACGCACATACCGGATATTCGAGGATATGCTGGACTCCGATATCGATGCTGTTGTGATCGCCACTCCAATGCAATTGCATGTACCCCAGGCGTTGCAAGCGCTGGATGCCGGCAAGCATGTGATGAGCGAGGTAACCGCCGGCGTGACGATGGATGAGCTGTGGTGGCTGACCGAGGCGGTGGAGGCGTCGGGGAAAGTGTATATGATGGCGGAGAATTATTGCTACATTCCGCAAAACCAGCTCATTCGGAATATGGTAGAGAAGGGAATGTTCGGGGACATTTACTTCGGAGAAGGGGAGTATCTGCACGAAAACAAAAAGCTGCTGAAAGGGTATAACCGGAAGCATCAGGAGGACGACAGAACCTCCTGGCGGAAATACTGGCAGCTGGGAAAAAGGGGCAGCTTCTATCCGACGCACAGCCTGGGACCGGTCATGCAGTGGTTCAAGAACGATCGCATAAAATCGATATCTTGTGTCGGCTCAGGCTGGCATACCGCCAAGAATCTGCGGCAAGAGGATACCTCCATTACCCTCTGCCAACTGGAGAGCGGAAAGTTGATCAAAATCCGGGTAGACTGCATATCGGAGCGGCCGCATAACTTGAACTATTATTCGCTGCAGGGCACGAACGGATGCTACGAAGCGCCGCGGGGACTGGGCGATGACCACAAAATATGGCTGAAGGACGTGCATGGCGGCAGCGACAATCCGCAGTGGAGGCCGCTCAAGGACTTCTACGATTACTTGCCGGATCGATACAAGCAGGTGACGGAAGAGCAGCGGTCTGCAGGCCACTGGGGCGGCGACTTCTTCATCGTGCAGGACTTCATTGATGCGATTATGAAGGGGACGAAGCCGGAAATAGATGTTTACGACGCATGCGAATGGACGGCAGTCGGCTTATTGTCGGAGCTGTCGGTCATGAATGGCGGCAAGGTGATGGAGATGCCGGACTTCCGGAAGACCCAGCTGTATAAAGATCAGATTATTAAGATAACCTGAGGGTGAACGCTGTGACCCTGTACCGTGAATCCTGTACCGTGATATCATTCTTGCAATGAACTCCTTGTTGATGGTAGTATCTGGTTAAAGGAGTGATGAACAATGTATCAAAGTATAGAAGGCTTTATGAGGGATTGGGCTTATGAGGAAGGGCTGACGTTGAAGGTGCTGGATGCTCTGACGGACGATTCCTTGAAGCAAGTGGTATCCGAATCGCAGCCGCGAACGCTGGGCGATCTGGGCTGGCATCTCGTAGGCAGTATCGCCGTATTTCTTGGTTCCAGCGGCTTGCAGCTGGACGGACCTGATTATAAGGGGCCTACACCTTCCCGAGCAGCCGATATTGCGGAAGGCTATCGCCGTATGAGTGCAACGGCTGTGGCGGCGCTGAAGGAACATTGGAGCGATGACAAGCTGAAGGATGGATTGAAGCTGTTCGGATTCATTGATACGACCTACAGCGGAGTGCTTACTACGCTTGTCCGTCACCAAATTCACCACAGAGGGCAAATGACGATTCTTATGCGACAGGCAGGCGTTGCCGCTCCAGGCGTCTACGGCCCGAACGAAGAAGAGACGGCCGCGATGCAGGCGGCGCGGCCGCAGCAATAGGTATGGTCGCGATACAGGTGGCTCGCCAGCAGCGAATAGGTGCAAGTTACGGAGCTGCTATAAGAAATGGAACGGTTAACGCAGTTAACTTGCATCTGTTGAGAAATTTAAGGACGCTCCGGGCGTCCTTTCTTCTTCTTATGTGTTCGGAGGCTGGCAGCTGATTCACGTCTACAGGTGCCGTACCGCCGCACTCAGCCCCGCCGCACCATACTCGTAACTCGCACTGCGTCGTACCTGTACCCGTACCGCCTCAAGTGCCGGATCATGCTCACACCTCGCATGTACCGCAACAGCGTCCCAGTGCCGGATCATGCTCGCACTCTACATTGCCCTGTCCCCCGCGCCGACTGCTCGTTCATAGTTTAACGGACGTCACTGCACTTATTTATCTAAATTCGTTACTACATAGCTACTAAACAAGTAGGAGCTTATCGCTCAAAATAGTCACATAGAAGCGGAAAAGTAGTGGGAATTGTGCGCTATCGCTCATTTTGCTCACATAGCCCCGCCAAGCGTGCCTCGTGCCGCCGAAAAGTAGGAGCTATCGCTCAAAATGGTCACATAGAAGCAGAAAAGTAGTGGGAATTGTGCGCTATCGCTCATTTTGCTCACATAGCCCCGCCAAGCGTGCCTCGTACCGAATGGTTAGTACTCAGCTCCATTCCAGTATCAGTCGAATGCCACATCGATTGCAGCACCCTTTCTCTGTTGTAATACGTCCAATAGGGTAAAGGGGGATGGCTCATGATTAAGTGGATGATAAATACAGTCTTGCTGCTGCTCATCTTGCTCATAGCGGGATGCGATGCTCTGACGGGGAACAATGCGTCTTCAGGAGCGGCAACTGCGCCAATAAATAATGCTTCGAATCTGGAGCATGCGCCCCAGGAGACAGCGATTCCGGATGTGGGGTTGAGAGTGAAGGATGTGGTGACCGTCAGCCGTTCGCTGGACTTCGGTCGTGTGAATAAGAAGACTTATGGCACATTTCAGGACGAAGACGAGGTTGCATCATTCGCCAAAGCAGTGAGAAAGGCAGAACGCATGCTTGGTAAGCTGGACATCGCCCATCCTGATTTTGACGTTGCTATTATACATGACGGCAAGCAATATGATATTCACCTGTGGCTGGATGCCGAGTCCGAGCAGGGGTTGTTTACCTATGTGTACGATACGGGAACAGGTTATCGGTTGACGAAGCAGGCGACGAAAGAGCTGCATACTCTGATCTGGGACCTTCCATACAATCCGGATACTGCTGCCGCGAATGGAGACGTTGTCTTGACTTCGCTTGGGGACATGCGCAACCGAGAGGCGTGGGACAGCTTTGTGGAAAGCGTGGAGGCCGGCGGGGAAGGGGAGGTGCAGGTTGTGCTTTATACAAGGGAAGGCGACCCCATCTTCCATCATCTGCGGTTCGACGGGAAGATGTTTCGCTACCGTTTTGACAACTCGCACGATGCCTTCGGCACGCCGAATAAGCGGATAGACTATTGCACGGAGCTGGAAGCAGAGAAGAACGAGCGGGGCACCGCTTATCGACTTGATGGCTGCGGCGCCAGCACCAGAGGAATGTTCCATCTGTCGATACCCGAGCCGGTGAGCCCATAAGCTGTAGTAAGCTGCAGATGGGTATCGATTTCCTTCGCCTGATTGTTGAAGGGAGAGCACTTTTTTTTGCGGCGGAATTAGCGTGTGCCACATACATTAGAGCGCCGGAAAGGTGCGATCGAGCGAAATAGTGAATGCCACATACATTGATGCGTCGAAATGGTGCGTCGGGCCGGGATAGCGTATGTGGCATCAGTAGCGTTGCATAAAAACTAACACAAGTATTAATCTGAATTGTCAGAAAATAATTTCCCGTGGACAATGGCCAAAAACGTTAGGGGTCTTCATGTCAGATAGCCAGTGTCCATTTGGTAATATTTGGTGTCAAAGAGCTGCGTGACTACATTTACATCGTGACTTCGACGGACCTTACTTTCTGTCGGCCATTGGAGGTTCGACTCGGCTTGTGGTTCATGGCGGTCTCAAGCTTATGCCATGATTTCCACAACAGCGTTTTCAGGCGGTCACTCAGTTCTGTCAACGACTTCTCTTTGGCGATCTCGAGCTTCATCAGGAGCAACAAGCAATAGGCGATCATACAGACCCAGATTTGATTCATGACGGCATTCTCTGACGTTCCGTAAAAGCAAGTCATTTTCAGATTCTGTTTGACCCACCGGAAGAACGTTTCGATTTGCCAGCGACTCCGGTACAAGTCTCCCAGTTCTTCGGCTGTGAGATCAAATCGGTTCGTGATGATTCGCACCAGATTCCCCTTGCTGTCGGTTGTTTCAATCATGCGCAGCGGATGCTTCATACGCTTTTTATCAGTACCTAAGATCACTTTCACATCACGAGCAATCTCGGAGTCTATCGGTAAGAGAAAGGATTCCACTTCCTCTACGGTGACTCTATTTTTGAGGCGTGATACAAAGGGGATGCCGCGTACACAGTAATCATCGTACTTGCGTAAGTCGAGGTAACCACGATCCATAAGGTAAGTAGCGTCAGCCTCATCAATCAGCATGTCCATCTGAGTGTGATCCTGACAGTTGGCGGTCGTCATCACCGCTTTGTCTGGGTAGACGATGCCTGGCTCCGAGAACGTAACACGAAGATGCAGTTTCACTCCGGCCTTCGTCGAACGAAAAGTTGCCCACTTGTACTTGTTTAGACAGAGACTGATGGTCGTGGAATCGATCACCTTGACCGGCCCAACTCGAGAAGTTGCTGGAAGCTCATGGCGATGCAGTTGCGAGATGAGGCCACATAAAATGTCTTGTAACACGACAGGATCCAACTTGTTGTTTTTGCGCGAAAGTTGAGCAGCGCTGATTGAATCGATGCCAATTGCTTGCTGAAACTCCTCGTTGCTCTGAATCTCTCTCATAATGGATCGTAATCCCTTGCGTTTCTGAAGCTGGGCTTCCACGAAGAGGAGAAGAAATACCATCGTGCTTAATTTTTTCGTATAGCGATCGAGCGTACCGAACTGCTGCCAATCTTGAATAATTTCTGAATTTATGGGTGCAACCCATTTACCAAATGACGAAATTAGTGTATCCTTGTCCATGTGATGTCTCCTAAATTAGAGATTTGGACAGGGCTACCTGCACCTCTAATTTTAGGAGCTTTTTTTCTGTCATGCATCACATATATTTAACATTTTTGTAACAATGTTACTTTTTAGAGGTACATTCCATGTCAAGTTTAATGCAACGCTACTGATGTGGCATACATTAAGGGTGCCGGAATGGTGCGATTGAGCGAAATAGTGAATGCCACATACATTCATGCACCTAAATGTGCGTTCGGGCCGGGATAGCGTATGTGGCATACATTAAGGGTGCCGGAATGGTACGGTCGAGCGAAATAGTGAATGCCACATACATTCATGCACCGAAATGGTGCGTTCGGGCCGGGATAGCGTATGTGGCATACATTAAGGGCGCCGGAATGGTGCGGTCGAGCGAAATAGTGAATGCCACATACATTAGAGCGCCGGAATGGTGCGTCGGGCCGGGATAGCGTATGTGGCATACATTAAGGGTGCCGGAATGGTGCGGTCGAGCGGAATAGTGAATGCCACATACATTGATGCACCGAAATGGTGCGTTCGGGCCGGGATAGCGTATGTGGCATACATTAGAGCGCCGGAAAGGTGCGGTCGAGCGGAATAGTGAATGCCACATACATTGATGCACCGAAATGGTGCGTCGGGCCGGGATAGCGTATGTGGCATACATTAAGGGCGCCGGAATGGTGCGATTGAGCGGAATAGTGAATGCCACATACATTAGAGCTCGGAGTCTATTCCTTCCCTACGTACCGCTCATGCTCATTGTCGCGCTGCTCCTGATAGACGCGCTGAACAAGCGCGGTTCCCAGCCTGTATCGCCGTAGATGCCCGCCGCGCCGAATTCGGTCATGATCCATGGCTTGTCGCTTCCGCCATGCTGGCGGCTATAAGTCTCGAATTGCTCCAGGAATGGCTGGAACTCTCCCACATCTCCCCGATACCATCCGTCATACTTGTTGATGCCGATCACATCGAACAGATCCATGACGATATCTTCCATCGGGAAATGCGAGGCGTAAGCGACAAGTCGTGTACGATCGAGCTTCCGGATTCTGCTCACCATCAGCTCGGAGAATTGGTAGGCTTCCTTTGTCCGGATATCGATCTCATTATGCGCTTACCAGAACAGAATGGAGGGATGGTGATAATCGCGCCGAATCATCTCCTCCATCATAATCGCTGCTTTCTCCTGATAGACAGAATTGGTGAACACCTCCACCGGCATATGCGCTCCCCATACGGGCACTTCCGCCCAGTATACGATGCCGCGTTCATCCAGTAAGTCCAGCCAATAAGGGTTTTGCGGATAATGGGCGCCCCTGATGCAGTTACATCCAGCCTGCTGGATAATGTCCAGCTCCTTCTTCATCAGCTTATCGGGAAAGGCGAAGCCCCACTCCGGATGCTCCTCATGCCGATTCACCCCCTGCATATAAAGCGGCTGTCCATTGACGAGCACTTGACCATCAGCCACTTCTATCTTGCGGAAGCCGATGCGATCGATATAGTCGTCTTGATCGGTGCTGACCGAGACAGTGTATAATGCGGGCTTGCCGACTTGCTATAAGGCGATATCGTCCAAGTAGTCAATTTTCACAAGATGAATGTAGTGATCCGGCAGCAGCTGAAGCTCCACACTGCGATGAATGCCGCCGTAATGATGCCAGTCTACGATGCGGTAAGGGACGCGCCCCCGTCGGGGTCGCTGAGGAACTGCCACAGACCGTTTAATGATACCGTTTGTCTTCTATGATGTTGCTTGAATGTACGCAAGTGATCTCCTCCATATGCACCTCTGCACCTCTGTTTCATTCTATTGTAGGGCGAACAGGAGAGGAGGAACATAGAAGATAAGCTCGACAAATTGTAGAATCGACTCATTAAGGTCATAACCGTCCAGGTATACCATAAATTTATTGTTGAATCATGCATCGTTTCCCTTTCGGACATGCTGGCAAGGCAATACTTTAAACGCTGCAATAGCGGGATAATAGCCACAGTGTTATAATGGAAGCGGTTACTTTCCGTGAATTGGCTTTAACGGGGGGAGTCTGTTATGAAGTTGCTGAGACGATTTAATACGGTGCTGTATCAGCTTTTTGTATCTTATGCCGTTCTGATTATAGTAACGACATTAATAGTAGGTCTGGCGTCATATTTATTCTTCACAGCCAACTTTAATCGGGAAGTCAAGAAGATGCATAGAGGTACGGTCGTTCATACCGGCGAGCTGCTGGATCATAACGTCTTCCGCAAGACGGAATCCATGTATATGGACTTGGCGGTGAACGCGGACATTTCCTTTTTGTTCCAACGTGCCATTCCCGGTAACCATGCCAATATAGTAAGGGCGAAGAGGGTGCTGGAGCACAAGGTGAATGCGTATCCTCATCTGGTGCAGTCAATCTCTATATACTATCAAAACCACGATGTCCTACTCACCTCCCACGGCGGGATTACGTACTTGAATGGAGACAGTTCGTCAGATCCGTTCCATCGCGATCTGATGACGGTGCTTGCGCAGCCTGATAGCAGTGAACGCTGGATCGGAAGGGAAAGCGGCGAACGGGAGTACACGGTGCTGAGCGCAGGTCATGATCCGCTCAAAGTGGTCTATGGCCGCACGTACCCCATCCTGCTACATAATGGGGAGATGCAGGGCTATATTGCAATTGTTCTTAAAACATCAGTCATTACCGATATGATTCGTTCCGCTGCTGCCGATGAGCACGGCCTATTGTTCGTCATGGATCATGTCGGACGAGTCATTTCGATCGGGGATTCCCACATGCGCTTTACGGAAGAGCAAGAAGACATGTTCAAACAGAAAGTGATGGCTTCCGAGCAAACATGGGGGACGTTCACGGAATCGATTAACGGCGTTCGCTCCGTCATTTCCTACGCAGCCTTGCCAACGACGGGATGGAAGCTGATAGGGATGACGCCAGTTGAACGGTTCTATGAGAAGTCCTCGATCATTCAGCGAAAGCTTATCATCATTTGTATGCTGGCGATAGCGATAGGTATCGCTATCTCTTATTTCTTTATCGCGAAGCTGTACAATCCTCTGAACAAGGTCATGCAGTCCGTGCGAAGTATGCTGGGCGCTCGCTTCGCGCCGCATCCGGATTATTCGCTCAATGAGTACGCCTTAATTAATGAAGCGATAAGCGGGCTGTCAGAGAAGGTGGGGAAGCTGGAAGCGACAGTGGAGGACAATGTGCCGCTAATCAAGCATCATCTTATTGTGGGATTGTTGCATAACACCGTTCATACGGATCAGGAATTCCGGGATAAGCTGGCTTACTTACAGATAGCCATGACAGAGCCTTATTATACCGTCGTTATGATTGAGATCGATGAGCAGCAGATTAATGAGCTAAGCGTACAGAACAAGCAGATTATTCTCTATAACCTGATACGCGAGCTTGAAGACTGGGAACATCCCCACTTCTCATGTCTGGCTGCCTCATCGTCGGATCGGCATATTGCCGTCGTCGTGAATACGGGCAGTAGGGATGAAGATGCAATCCGGGGCTTGACGGACTATTGCTTCGAATATGCTTCAAGGAACTTTAGATTGCAGCTCTCGGGAGCAGCCGGGGGATGGACGGACGATCCTCTTCAGCTCTATCACTCATTCAGGGAAGCGGGACAATATTTAGCGTATAAATATTATATGCCGTTAACGAACTGGTTCCCCGACTCTGTGTACGGCAGAAGGCAGCAAAGTCGTGAGAGAATGCCGGAGCAGCATCTCGATGCTCTTCACAATGCCTTGAAGCATAAGGATATGGATGCGGTGCGTACATCCATTGACTCCTTCGTGCAATTGTGTGAACAAGATCGCTATTCACTGGAGCATTGCGAACAGCGATGGCGGGAGATGGTCGGCATCTATCATAAATATGTAAAGGATATCCAGTTAACATCAAGCGAGCTGATTACAGGTCATTATATGGAGCAATTCGATCAAGTGAAGGATATCCATCAGTTCCGGCAGTGGCTCTTGGACCTCATCGCCATGACGTTCCGTTACATCGATGAGCGCAATCTGAATAAAACGAATGATATGGTCGACAAAGCGCGCAAGTATTGCGAAGAGCATCTGGCCATGAGCTTAAGCCTGAGCGAGGTAGCGGAGGAAGTTGGTATTAGTCCCGGCTATCTGAGTCAGCTGTTTAAAGAGTTGACGGGTACCAATTTCGTTGATTATGTCACAGGGCTGCGCATGGAGAAAGCGTCAGAGCTTGTCGTCAGCACTGGGCTTTCGATCGAGCAAATTGCACAGCAGGTAGGATACAACAGCCCGACTTACTTCATTAAAAAGTTCAAAGGGAGCTACGGCGTTACCCCCAAAGTATACAGGTATCATCATTCCCTCCGGCAATAACATAATCGGTCGATTTGGAAAACAACCCTTATCCGGTTGTTTTCTTTTTGCTCATTTGCAAATCTTACGATTATTGTGGAAAGAAATAGCTGCCAATATGGAAATAGTGCCATAATCGAAAATATTGCGATTGATGATGAAGCGCCCAACGTCTAGAGTGAAAAGCACCATATCAGGTTGGAGGGCAGACGCTGGATGAGAAAAATGTGGCTATACGGTTACTGGAAGCACAAGTATTTAACCTTATTGTTTGTACCTGCTGTCGCTTATTACATTTTGTTTCACTATGTCCCGATTTACGGTGTATTGATTGCGTTTAAATCGTACAAATTTAGCCTGGGCATTTGGGATAGTCCATGGGTTGGATTCCAACATTTCGAGGAGCTATTCGCTCTGGGGAGCTTCTGGAAGGTGACGTTGAATACGGTGCTGATCAGCTTGTACAAGCTCATTTTTGGTTTTCCCGCACCGATTCTTTTTGCACTGCTTCTTAATGAAATACGTCTCGTTCTGTTCAAGAGAGTCGTGCAGACGATCAGCTATTTCCCCCATTTCTTGTCATGGGTCGTCTTGGCCGGACTCGCGATGCAGTTTTTATCTCCAGGCACGGGACCGATCAACTTGCTGCTGCAACAGATGGGGCTCGACCCGATCTTTTTCCTGGGCAGTTCGGATTGGTTCAGGCCCGTACTGGTTGTGACAGATGTATGGAAGGAGCTGGGCTGGGGCACGATTGTGTATTTGGCGGCCTTGTCGGGCGTCAATCCGGAGCAATACGAGGCGGCGACCGTGGACGGAGCGAATCGTTATCATCGCATGCGCTACATTACGCTGCCGGCCATGACTCCGGTTATTACCATCATGCTGATTTTTGCCATAGGCAAGATTGTAAATGACGATTTCGATCAGGTGTTCAATTTGCTTAATCCTGCTGTGATGGGCGTGGGAGATGTGCTTAGCACGTATACGTACCGCGTGGGTCTTGTGAATATGGAGTACAGCTTCGCAACGGCTGTCGGCTTGTTCAAAAATGTGATCGCTTTCACGCTGATCGTCACAGCGAATGCCGTCGCTAAACGATTGAATGAATACGGTCTATGGTAGAGGGGGGTGAAGCTGATGTTAACAGGCCGGAAGTGGAACTGGTTCGATTGGCTGAATAGTTTGTTCATGATCGCCGTGTGCGTGGCTATGATTTATCCCTTTCTCCATATGGGCTCGTTATCCTTGAGCACAAGTAATGTGTCCATGACGCAATTAAGGCTTCTACCGGAGGAGATGACGTTGGCGAACTACAAGAAAGTGTTGACGAACGACTTTGTGTTGAGCGGCTTCGTCAATACGTTGAAGAGAACCGCTGCGGGAACGGCGCTTTCACTGCTTGCGATCGTCTTTACCGCCTACCCGTTAGCCAAGCGCTATTTTCCTCACCGCACATTTTGGACCATGTTTATTGTATTTACGATGTTTTTCAGCGGGGGACTCATTCCTAATTATTTGCTAGTCAAGAGCCTGGGGTTGATGAATACCACTTGGGCGCTTATTTTGCCCGGACTCATTAGCACCTTCTCGATGATCATTGCCCGTAATTACTTTATGTCGCTTCCGGACAGCCTTGAAGAGTCGGCCAAGATCGACGGGGCGAATGAGCTGTCGATTTTATTCAAAATTATCATTCCGATCTCCATGCCGATCATCGCGACATTGACGTTATGGACCGCTGTAGCGCATTGGAACGCTTGGTTCGACAGCATGATCTATATGACGGATACCAAGAAGCATGTACTGCAGGTTGTGATGCGGCGCGTTGTTCTGGAAGGGACGCAGGATATGGTGGATATCAACACGTTGGAAGACTCCAACGCCTCTGTCAATCCGGAAACGATTAAAGCTGCAACGGTTATGGTGACGATTATTCCGATCATTATGTTTTACCCCTTTCTGCAGAAGTACTTTGTAAAGGGCGTATTGGTGGGATCTCTGAAGGGCTAGACTTATGTGTGCGTCACGTATGAGCTATCTGCTTGTGCGTTTCATGCAAAATATATGTTGGGGGAGGCAATGGGAAAGATGAAAATGTGGATTCGAAAGAGCGTCATGCAGGGCTGTGCGATGGTTATGCTACTGGGAATGCTGGCAGGCTGCAGCGGAGGGACATCCCCGGAGGTGGAGAAGAGCAGTGAGGAATCATCTCAGAAAGAGGTAGAGAGCAGCCCGAAATATACCGTGTCATGGGTGAGCGGACAATCGGCCCCCGTTGAGGAAGACGCAGAGATGGTCGCCTATTGGGAGGAGCAGCTCGATGTGGATCTGGACGTATGGAATATCGAGTCGACCAATTATTCGGAAGTATTGAATTTAAGATTCGCATCGGAAGAAATTCCTGACCGGATGGTCGTACATGGATTTGGCAACCTGAAGAAATACGCCGATCAGGACATTATTGCGGAAATTCCGCTCGAGATGCTGAAGGAGCACGCTCCCAACGTGTATGCCAAGACGGTAGAGGCATTCCCCGACACATTCAATTATACGAAAATGGACGGTAAACTGTACGGGATTCCCACCATCAATTACTACAATAACTTCCGTTCGCCGATTGTATGGCGGGGCGATTGGCTGCGCAATGTAGGCATTGAGAAGACGCCGGAGACACTGGAGGAATTCGAGACGGCCTTGTATAAATTGCGGAATGATGACCCGGATGGGAACGGTAAGAAGGATACGTACGGCTTATCGGCTTCCGCGTTAAATCTCGTATACGGTGCATTCGGCTATCTCCCGGACAGATGGGCGGAGAAGGACGGCAAGCTTGTGCACGGCGCGATACAGCCGGAGATGAAGGAAGCGTTGAAGCTGCTGAATCAATGGCACAAGGACGGTGTCATCGATCCCGAATTCGTGACGGGCGAGAATAAAGGCGGCTATTGGGCGCTGTCGCACGCATTCATTAACGGTCAGATCGGCTTGTCGAGCCTCGGTGTCTATTATCACTGGAAGCCGCTGCTGTTCGAAGGAGATGGGGCTTCTCATAACTACCTGGAACTGCAGAAGCTGAACCCGGAAGCTGCGGATGCCTTGGTCCATGGCACGCCTCCGTTAGGCCGCGACGGAGCGATGGGCGTGGCTCAGGGGAATTTGATGAGCGGGAAGGTCATCGCATTCGGCAAGCATCTGGAGAAGCAGCCGGAGAAGCTGGCCAAAATATTGGCAATGATCGAGACGATTAGTGCTACTTTGTATGAAAATTATCTGACAGCGATGTATGGAAAGGAAGGAAAGCATTGGGAATTTGATGATAATAATGTGCCAATTCTTCTAAACAATATGTCATCCCAGGATCTGGAAAGAATGGGAGCAAACAATGTGATGGAATCGCTGGAGCTGCCTGAATATACTGCCAAGCGAACTGCGATTGTCTCTGAATGGGCGGAGAAGGAGCAATACAATATTGGCGGCATGACGAATAAGCTGCAAGCGCCGCTGGCTTCCGAAGGAAGATATTTGACCGAGTTGAAAAAAATAATCGAAGAGGCTTACATTTCGTTCATTACCGGAGATCGCTCGCTTGATGAATTCGATGCGTTCGTAAAGTTGTGGAGAAGCAGCGGCGGGGAGCAGCTGGAGAAAGAAGCCAATGAATGGTGGGCAAGTGTGCAGTAGCAAAGGGAGGACGCGCTGTGAAGATGAGGGTAGTGTGCACCAGAGAGACGAAGATGGCGGCGGAAGCGGAGAGAATAATGCGAGAGAGGGCGCCATTATCTGGCGATGGGGCTGACGTACTGACGCTTCATGTTCATTATCGGGAAGAAACGCTGGATGGATACGGCTTGGAATTATCTGAGATCGGGGGGGAATCCGCCGGTGTCAGGGCCATCATAGGAGCGAGCATGCCTCGAAATTTCATTGCGGGAACTGGGGAATTGCTGCGTCGATTGCTTGCTGCGACCGATAGCGGGCCGATTGAGGGGGTGAACGGGAGCAGCGGCGAGTGCGCTTCAACGGAAGTTCAGGCAGGTGAGCTTGCGCTTGGCAGATGGGAGAGAAAGGCCGATGTGCAAGAACGAATTCACTATATGCCCGGGCATTTCGGCAATTCATTCGAAGTGTGCTGGAGCGGTGAAATGCAGCGTTACCTGGAGGACTTGACGCTTGCCGGAGCGAGTGGTTACGGCGATTGGTTCGACCCTAACGATATGCCGGACCCTTATCATTCTCATGTGTATCACAGCACCTCTATGTTCCTTTGGAATCGCAAGAAGGAATGGCTGACAATCAGTCAGCGCCTGGGTCTCGACAATGTGCTCGTCATTACACCCAATGTGGGGTTCGTCGATCAGATGCGCCCGGAATGGGTAGGCGTCCGCGATCATACGAAGCAGGTGCAGGGGCAAGTGCTTTGCCCGTCGAACAGCGATGCCCGTAAGGTCATATTGCACAATTACAGCCAACTGTTCGCCGATCTGAAGGCTTCCGGCATTAACCTCCATAAGGTCGTCTATGCGCCATATGATGATGGAGGCTGCGCGTGCGAGCGGTGTCAGCCCTACTATCCCGTATTTCTTCAGTTGGTATGCGAAGTGCAGGGGATCGTTCAGTCCTATTATCCCGATGTGCAAGCCGATATTTGCGGATGGTGGACATCGCCGGAAGAGAGAGAGCAGCTGGCGCAATTTGTCGAGGGACCGGCTAAGTCGTGGTTCGGCTCGTTCCAGTATAGCGCGACATACGGCGTCTATGCGCTTCCGTCTGATCTGCGCTCCGTCATAGGAGAGCGCATGGCATTAGGATGCTTTATGCATATCGGGTTTTCCCGTGATCGTGGAGATGTATATATAAAAACGGGCATTCATAGCGCAGGAGAGCGGATGCAATCCGTTATCCGGTCATTTTCGAGCCTTCGTTGCACAGGGGTTATGACCTATAACGAATCGTTCGGCGATCATTACAACGCATTTGTGGCCAGCCGATTGGGTTATTATGCGGAAGAGGATGTATATGAAATAGCTTCCTTCTATGGGCGCATGATATTGGGCTTAAGAGGTGCTTCCTTGCATAAGTTGGTGGTTGTCCTGCTGGAGATGGAAGGGCTGGATGCTACTCGTGCTGCTGCTTGGGAGGATACGCTGAAGGAGATCAGAAGGGACGTGCGCGTAAGCTCTCTTCAACCTTGGGCCTACGAGCATATCGTGCTGAAGGCGCGTCTGATGGCTTTGGATGAGGCGATTGAGCGCCATCTCGATAACGGTATTGAGCATGTCTTGCCAGATATGGAACGAAGGCTTCAGGTAAGCGAGCAGTTATGGCGGCAAGTATATGGCTTCGGTGTATTAAGGCATATTCTTATCCCGGATCGCATGCTTCCTGATTGGTATGGGAAGTACAGGGCGCATAAAGCGAGGAATGAGGGACTGCTCCGAACCGGAGCGATGCATCAGGATGCTTGAGGAATGAAGAGGCGAAAGCTGCTCGCATAGCTATCGTCGCATGGAGAAGGAGTATGAACCGGACATGTCGGAGCAATCCGATCCGGCTTATACTCCTTTTCTGCTGTGTCAGCCGATCATGATCAACGTTGACAAAAGGGAGGGAGCGGCGTTAAAATATAACTGACTAGTCAGTATAATATATTCAATTGACATGAATGCATCCAACAAATCCAATGAAGGATGGTGGAGAGAATGGAATGGCTGTCGACGGACGAACTTATTCCTTTGAATTGGTACAGGCGGATGAGAACGGAATCGCCGCTTATTCTTGCCGAGGGAGGCGTATGGTCCTGCTTCTCTTACGATGCCGTCAAAGCGGTGCTAACCGATTATGAGCATTTCTCCTCGCAATTCAACAAGGAGCGGTCGTCTAAAGAGCCGATTGAATCCAGTGTGCTCAGAATCGATCCGCCGAGGCATAAGCAGATGAGAACGCTGGTGTCGAAAGTGTTTACGCCGAGGGCGATTGAAGAAATGGCGCCTCATATTGCGAATATAGCAGAGAGTCTGTTGGACGATATGGTCGACAAGAGTGATTGTGATTTCGTGCGGGATTTCGCCAGCCCGCTGCCGATCATGGTCATTGCGGAGATGCTTGGCATACCTTATCAGGATCGGGATCGGTTCAAAATGTGGTCGGACGCGCTTGTAGGCAATGATTACGACCACTATTTGTTGTGCCAGGAGGAGATGAGCGCATATTTTGCCGGCATAGCCGCTGAGAGAAGGAGGCATCCACAGCAGGATTTGATCAGCAAGCTGGTGCATGCTCAGGTCGACGGTGAGAAGCTGGACGAGGTGGAGTTGATCGGCTTCTGCATTTTACTGCTGGTGGCGGGTAACGAGACGACGACTAATTTAATCTCTTCCGCAATGTTATGTCTGGATGAAAGACCTGACCTATATGACGAACTTGCTGCAGATCGAACGCTTGTGCCGCCCACTGTGGAGGAGGTGCTTCGCTATTGCTCGCCCGTGCAAGCTATGCCAAGGAGGGTGGCCAAGAGCACGGAGCTTTACGGGCAGCGATTGAGCGAAGGACAGCATGTGAACGTGTGGATTGGATCAGCCAATCATGATGAGGAGGTGTTCGCCAACCCGGATACGTTCGATATTCGTCGCAAGCCCAATCCGCATCTCGCATTCGGCCAGGGCATTCATTACTGTCTGGGAGCCGCATTGGCCCGGCTGGAAGCGAAGATTGCTCTGTCCGCTTTGCTGAACCGCAACCGTGTGGTGCGCAGAGACCGCACAGTTCCATTGGAGAGATTGGACAGTAGCATCGTATTCGGTGTGAAGTCATTGCCTGTTGCCTTTATATAGATTTGTATCGTACGTCTGAGATAGCCCGGTCGATGGAGGCCGGGCTGTTGTCGGTGCGCGGTCCGACTGCACATGAGAGTGTAATAAGAGTGTTATTATCTGACGTTTGACGTTCGGTGTACGGTGTACGGTGTTTCACGCTCGGTGTACGGTGTATGGAGGTAGACGTTCGTTTCATCTAACTGGATTTTATGTCGTTAATGATGTGGGAATGTTGCTTTTGGCCACAATGAAATGGATTTCATGCTACTAATTTGGCTAAAAGTAGAGGTGGTGTGCATTTTGTCCGAAATCAACTGTACATAATCCAGTTATAGGGTGTTAGAGCGACGAAATCAGTGTCATTAATGGCATAAAATCCAGTTAGAAGTCTCGAAATAGCGAAGGTTTGCGAGTGAAGAAGGTTTGCGAGTGAAGAAGGTTCGTAAGTGGTGAAGCCCGGCAGATGGCGAAGCCTCGCGAGTAAGTGGCGAAGGCTGGAAATTGATGGAGGTTGACAAGTTGACACAACAAATCTGTCAACTTATAATTTACATATACACAAGATATACACTAGTGTAATGAAACGATGGAACAGGAGTGGTGATAAGAGTGAACTTAGCGGAATTGGATCTGCGAACGAAAGTAGGGCAGCTGTTTGCGTTTTCTGCGTTTCATCCCACGCTGGACGAGGAGACCAGGAGGATGGTTGTGGAATTAAAGGCCGGCGGCATATTCCTGCCGACTGGAAGCTTGCAGGTGCCGGAACAGGTGCATCGGCTGACAACCCTGCTGCAGAGCGCTGCGCTTGCTGAAGGAAGCGGCATCCCATTATTTATATCAGCCGATTTCGTAGCGGGAGCCGGATGTAAATTGCGATCAGGCGCGGTACACTTTCCGAAGAATAGAGCAATAGGAGCCGGGGAGGATGAACAGCTTGCCTATGAGTCTGGCCGTATTACCGCTAAGGAATCGCTAGCTATGGGAGTGAACTTTAATTACAGTCCGGTTGTGGACATTAACAATAATCCTCTTAATCCGGTTATTGGAATGCATTCCTTTGGGGAGGACAGAGAACTTGTTTCCAGAATGGGAAGCGCTATCATCCGAGGTTATCAGGAGCATGGCATGATTGCGACTGCGAAGCATTTTCCCGGACATGGTGACACGAGTGTCGATTCCCATGAAGATCTGCCTGTGTTGCCATTCGATCTCGAACGTCTTGAAGCGTTTGAATTGTATCCATTCCGACAAGCGATAGAAGCCGGAGTTGATGCCGTTATGGTGGGGCATATTGCCGTTCCATCATTGGACTCCACTATGAAGCCAGCTTCCTTGTCCCATGAGTTGGTGACCAAGCTGCTAAGACAAAAAATGAAATTCGAAGGTTTAATCGTTACTGACGGCTTGTCTATGAAAGGTGTAATGAATCAATATTCGATGGAGGAAGCCTGCGTGCTCAGTCTGCAAGCCGGAACGGATATCTTGCTGGCGACAACGAGTTGTTACGAGGATTCTGCCTCGGTATTGGAAGCTGTGATCAAGGCGGTGGAGTCGGGGAGGCTCAATGAGGCGCGAATTAACGAATCTGTGTCTCGAATATGGGCTATGAAGAAAAAATATGGCTTGCTTCCGGATAATTTTACCACTATTCCCTATGCTCCCGGCTCTTTCAACCAACCTTCTTCCGTTACTGTGGCAGCTGAGCTTGCCGGGAAGGCGATTACGCCGGTTAACGGCTTGAATAAGCGGGCGTTCAAGGACATCGATGTGAACAAATGGATGATCGTTCATGATGGCGGGGTGGCACAGTTTGCTCAAGAGATTAGAAATGGAAGAGCCATTCGTCAGCAGCAAGCGGAGTCCTATGAAGAGGTATTGTGTATATTGAAGGAATTGCCGACGGATGTGTGTGTCCTTATCGCTCTGTCTCATAATAAGCGGATGAGCACTGCGTTTACCGGACAGTTGCATACTCAGCTTGCCAGATTTGCGGACGCTATATGGATTCATTTCGGTTCAGCCTATGATATGGAAGGGGTTTCATGCCGAGGTCTGCTGGCTTACGACCGAGCACCGTCTCTGCAATTGGCCGCAGCGCAGTATTTGTTGGAATAAAGACAGGATAGAATGAAAAAGCAAGCAAGCAAGCAAGCAAGCAAGAAAGAAAGGGAAGGCGTCGTCCTTCTCTTTTTGTTTCCCCCTATAATGTTCCTCTTGCAGCAAGTTAGAAGCTTCACACCACATCTCGGAATTCCGACCGCATCAAGTGCATATTTAGTGCACTATTTTCTGCGAAAACATAAATTAATCTATTGACATCTGATTTTTGAAAGCGTATTCTCTAATTATACACTAGATATAAACTAAAAATGAGTCCATGACAAGTATTCTTTAAATTTAAGGGAATTATACGATTTTTTTTGATCATGTGCGAAGGATGACGAATTTTAGTTCATATGTAGTGTAAAAAATGGGGTGTGGGGGATGGAAATGAAAACTAGCAGATTTGGAAACAGTGCGGTATTGCTTATGCTTGTATTTGTATTGCTTGTAACCGCTTGCTCGAATGGTAAAGATAATACTCCTGAGTCGTCTACTGCTCCGTCGACAACAGCAACAACCGGGAAAGAAGGGGATGGAGCCGCAGAGAGTAAGGGGGAGAAGGTGTCGCTTGACGCTTGGGTGTTGACGGATGGCAACTTCCGCGGTTCGGACTACAACGAGAAGGATTCCTTCAAAAAGATGGAGGAGCTTACCAATGTCCATATGAATTGGATACAAGGGAGCGGAGCGAACGGCGTCGAGGCGTTCAATCTTCTCATGGCGAGCGGTCAGTTGCCGGATTTGGTGGCTTACAATGCAATGAAGACGGAAGGCCCCAAGTATGGTCAGCAGGGGGCATTCGTGGAGCTTAGCGAGTATATCGCTCAGTATGCTCCTAATTTCAAGAAAATTCTGGATGAAAACCCTGAGGTGAAACGCTTGATCAGCACTGCTGATGGCGAAATATATCATTTTCCACAATTGAACCTGCATGAGTACAATCTGGTGCAGATGTTCCCGCAAATCCGTCAGGATTGGCTGGAGAAGCTGGAGCTTGCTGAACCTAAAACGATTGAAGATTGGTATAACGTGCTGAAGGCTTTTAAGACGCAGGATCCTAACGGCAACAAGAAGGATGATGAAATTCCATTTGTATCCGTTAATCTTTCCAATATGGTGAAAACGTTTGGGCCCGCATTCGGAACGGACTGGGAGTTCTATATAGACAATGGTAAAGTGAAATTTGCTCCATATGAGGCGGAATATAAGGAAATGCTTCAATGGTTTAATAAATTATATGCCGAAGGACTTATTGATCCCAATTACTTGGTAGATACTGAATTCAAGTTCCTGACAGAGAAGGTAACGACCGATCGTGCCGGTGCATGGGCAGGGTGGTCAGGTTCTTACATGAGATCGTTCTCCGATCTGATGGCTGATCATCCGTCATTCCAAATTGTCGGTACTGAGCCTCCTACAGGACCGAATGGCGATAAGCGATTTGGCTTTCATGCATGGCCGGTAGGAAATGTAGGCGTTGCGATATCCGCACAGAGCGAGAAAATTGTAGAAGCGGTGAAATGGCTTGATTTCCAGTACTCCAAGGAAGGTATTATGCTGAACAATTTCGGCGTAGAGGGCGTGTCCTATGAAATGGTAGACGGCTATCCTACGTTCTCGGATGTTGTATTCAACAACCCTAACGGTCTGAATTCTACGGAATCGCTGCTTAACTATACAATCGGCGGTGGAATGTGGGCAACGGTAGCGGATGAGCGTTATCTTGAGCAATATGACATCGAGCAAGCGGTTGAGGCGAAAGCGAAGGTCGGTTCTTATATCGATTTTGACAAATCCATGCCGCCTGTCACGTTAACGAGCGAGCAAAATGATCAGGTTATATCCTTGCTGGCTGACATTCGGACGTTCCGGGATGAGTATGCGAATGCATTCGTGATGGGCAACCGCTCGTTCGACGAATATGACAAGTTCGTGGATCAGCTTAAGAAGATGAAGGTAGAGGAAGTAATCGCTGTCTATCAAGAAGCCTATGAAAGCTACTTAAATAGCAACTAACTTGGATGTCGGAGAAGACGCGCCTCAATGGCTGGGGGCGTCTTTTTCCAGCTACGGTCATGTGGTGCATGTAATAACTGAGGATGTATGTTCTCCGGAAAGGAATGGATAGATGACTACTATGAGCTCCAGGGCGAAGAAGGCGGGACCATTCAGCAAGCGCTTCAGAAGAACGACAATGAGAGAAATGATGCGGAATCGATCGTTATATATAATGCTTATTCCCGTTATTCTTTACTTTACTTTGTTTCATTACAAGCCGATGTATGGGGCTATCATCGCTTTTAAAGATTTCAGGCCGTTTCTGGGTGTATGGGACAGCCCGTGGGTGGGTTTCAAGCATTTTGAACAGTTTTTTGAAAGCTACTATTTTGGCCGAGTATTAAAAAATACGATCATCATCAGTTTGTATCAGTTACTATTTGCTTTCCCTGCTGCAATCATATTGGCATTATTGCTTAACGAAGTGAAAAATCAAATATTTAAGCGAGTTGTCCAGTCGATTTCCTATTTGCCGCACTTTATTTCTCTAGTTGTTATATGCGGCATGCTGATTGATTTTCTTCAGTCGGACGGTATAATCAATCGGCTCATTGTAACGATGGGAATTACTGACGAACCGATCAGCTTTTTAATTTTGCCGGAATGGTTCCGTGTCATTTTTATCGGCTCAGGCATATGGCAGGGCATTGGATGGAGTTCGATCATCTACCTGGCGGCATTGGCCGGCATTAATCCTTCCCTATACGAAGCGGCAGCGGTTGACGGAGCAGGTCGCTGGAGACAAGTGTGGAGCATAACACTTCCCGGCATCATGCCTACTGTCATCATTCTGCTCATTATTAATATCGGCAACTTCATGGTTGTGGGCTTCGACAAGATCATATTGCTGTATAATCCGGCAACATATGAAACGGCGGATGTCATTGGCAGTTTCGTCTTCCGTCGCGGCATTCTGGAGGCCAATTACAGTTTTACTGCTGCTGTAGGTCTGTTCAACTCTGTAATCAACTTCATTCTGCTTATTTTGGTCAACCAGATTGCCAAGAAGAAAGCGGAAAGCAGCTTATGGTAGGGGGAGGAACACATGTTATATAAGAAATCGCTCGGCGAAAAAGCATTCGATATTACGAATGCCATTGTTCTCGTTGCCGCTTCTATCATGTTTTTATACCCTTTGTGGTTTGTGCTTATATCCTCGGTAAGCAGTGCATCGGCTATCGCTTCCGGGAATGTAACGCTTGTGCCGCATGGGTTCAATCTGGAAGCGTATGAACGTGTGTTTCGAGATGAAAGCATATGGAGGGCCTATAGCAATACATTTTTATATGTAGGGGTTGGCACGTTAATTAATTTAGTACTAACGACGCTAGGCGCCTATCCGCTGTCCAGAAGAGATTTGCGCGGCAGAAATGCAATTATGCTATTTATAGTGTTTACGATGTTCTTCAGTGGCGGCCTTATTCCGATTTATTTGAATGTTCGCGATCTTGGGCTTTTCGACACGCGTTGGGCTATCTTATTGCCAGGTGCAATCAGCGCATACAATCTGATTGTGATGCGGACCTTCTTCCAGTCTACCATTCCCGATGGATTAGTCGAATCGGCGAAGATTGAGGGGGCTTCGGATTACCGTATATTGTGGAGCATTGTGGTTCCGTTATCTATGCCGGTTCTGGCTGTCATGACGCTGTTCTATGCAGTTGGGCATTGGAATAGCTGGTTCGATGCCATGATCTACCTGCAAGACCGCGCGCTGTATCCGCTTCAGTTGCTGCTGCGGGAAATTCTCGTATCCTCGCAGACCAATGATATGATGGGGGGCGTTGGCAGCGGCGACGTGACGGCGGTATCGGAGACGATTAAATATGCTACTATCGTCATAGCCACATTGCCAATTCTGGTTGTGTATCCATTTCTTCAGAAGTACTTTGCCAAAGGTGTTATGCTAGGAGGAGTAAAAGAATAATGATGCTAGAGGAAATCGGGCCTCATCAGCAGGTTCAGTCAATGAAGGCCCTATTCAGCCATGAAAGAAAAGCTATCATCGAGCGTGTACCTATCCCCTCGCAAAAGGAACATCATGTGCTAGTGCAAACGGTGTATTCCGGCGTCAGCAACGGCACAGAACGATTGATGCTGACGACCTGGCATGAGAAGCCGATCGCTCTGGGCTACAGCGCGTCTGGCATTGTAAGGCAGGTCGGCGCAGGAGTGGAACATATCAAGCCCGGGGACCGGGTAGCCTGCTATGGCGCGCCATATGTCCGACATGCAGAATATATGCTCGTTCCCAAGCATCTGGTTGCATCTGTGCCGGATGCTGTCGATATGAAGGAAGCGGCATTCGTCGGTATAGGCGCTATTGCCATTCATGCGCTTCGACAGGCCAGGATTCAATTCGGAGAATCAGTCGTTGTCGTCGGGCTGGGTATATTGGGCCAGATTATGGCGCAGATCGCAAGTGCAGCTGCTTATGAGACGATCGTCTATGACCTACAGGCGGATCGATGCAAGCAATTCGAACGGCTCAGTGCTGGAAGATGGGCTAATTCGATTGAGAGTCTGGAAGCGCACATCGCGGAAGCGACAGGGAACAGAGGGGTTGATGCTGTGCTTCTGGCTGCCAACGGCAACAATAACGGATTGATTGATAGAGGACTGGACTGGGTTCGCGATCGCGGGCGGATCGTCATCGTCGGCGATTTGGAGATGAGCTTCTCCAGAGACAAGATGTTCAAGAAGGAAGCGGATATTGTCATCTCCCGCGCGGGAGGCCCAGGCCGCTATGATTACAACTATGAAGCGGGAGGGCAAGACTATCCCATCGGATATGCCAGATGGACGGAAGGCAGGAATATGGCGGAATACATCCGTTTATTGCAGCAAGGCCGTATCCAAGTGGCTCCATTAATATCGCAAGAAGTCGCTGTTGATCATATTGAGCGTCTTTATGAGCCTCTTTTCCTTGCTGAAACTTCGTCCGTCGGTACGTTGATAACTTACTAGATGTGATATATACTACCAAGTATATATTTGGACGGGCTAACAAAAAAGGTTATTGGAGGCTCGTATGAAGGGTAGTGCATGGCATGGAAAAGCCGAGCCGGACAACATTCCGGATTCGTCTGGAGACGATGGTGCAGCAACTGCGGGAAAGTATAATTTCCGGCGATTTGGCGCCAGGCAGTTATTTGCCGTCAGAGGATTTATTGGGTGAGCGATTCCAATTAAGCAAAAAATCGGTTCGCAAAGGCCTGGAAAGTCTGGTTCAGGAAAAATTAATCGTCAAAAAGCCTAAAATCGGCAATATGGTCATTGACCCGAATGGTACGGATGAAAGGATAACCATCCGATTTTGCTATTATCCTGATGCTGATTCGGAGATGAATATTGCATGGCTCCTTAATGCGTTTGAGCGGAAATACCCGCATATACAAGTGAAGCGGATGACGATGCACACGCATTTATACGCCGATCAAGCCATGTCGTTCATGGTTGATGGGATGCTGGATGTGGTTATGCTTAATTACTACGATTTCAGTTATTTCAATAGCGCAGCGGGGAGCAATATGCTGGCGGAGCAGGAGGCAGATCCCGCGATCTACGCCTTCCTTAATCGGGCGTTCACGGTGGATGGGAAGTCTTATGTAAAGCCATTCGCCTTCTCGCCTCTTATATTGGCCTATAATCGAGATCATTTCCGTGATATCGGACTGCCGGAGCCGGACAGTAGCTGGACATGGAGGGAATTTGCACATGCGGCGACGAGACTCTCGGATTGCAGGGAGTCTGCCAGACGGTATGGCTTCTTCTTCCATCTGTTATCCCATAACAGATGGCCGCTCTGGCTGCTGCAGCATGGATTCTCACTGGGGCTAAATGAAGAAGGCCGATATGATCTGAATGACGAGGCTTTTGTAGCCAGCATGCAAATGTTAAGGGAATTGTTCTCGCAAGAGAATACCGTTCCATCCTTTATGTTCGACAGCGCACAGGATCCGGAACGGTTGTTCCTGGAAGAGCGGACATCGATGATTATAACCACCTACTTTCGGTTGAATCATGTGAAGTCTGCTTCCTTCGACTACGATATATCCCCGGTTCCTTATGTGAATGTGCCCAAGACGCTTCTTCTGAATGTTGGACTCGGCATCAGCAAGCATTCCGAGCATAGGGAAGCAGCCCAACTGCTCGTGAATTATTTGACCTCGTCCGAGGCGCAGGAGAGCCTTCGAATGCATACCACGTCCATCCCAAGCTTGAAGGAAATGGCGGAGCAAGAGCGATCAGACAAGGAAGCAGAACCTGGACGCTATTCGATGTTCCGGGAAATCATTCCGAGCTTCCGCTATTATACGGATATGAATGTGAATCGGCATCAGCTTCGTACGATGACACATTATTTGAAATTGTACTGGTCGAACCTGGAGTCTTCTTCCAATGTTATTGCGAATATAGAGGAAGCCTTGAATAATGAATCGTAAAGTGAAAGAAGCCATCCTTGGACGGGATGGCTTCTTTCATATGTAAAAGGGAACTATCGATGCGGCTGATTGCCGTCCGCGAACTTGTAGCCGACGCCGCGTACGGTAAGGATATAACGGGGGAGGCCGACGTCTTCCTCTATTTTCCGTCTTACATGGTGGATATGCACCATAACGGTCCGCTGGTCGCTCCAGCCGTCCATTCCCCATATGGATTCATATAGCCGTTCTACGCTGAATACTTGATCAGGATGCTCCGCCAGCAGGAATAGCAGTTGCAGCTCCTTCGCAGGCAAGCTTAGTTCCTGGCCATTCACACGCACTTCCCTCCGTCCGAAGTGAAGCTCCAGTCTGCCGTCCGTCCATTGTCGTTCCTTATCCGCTTGCATGTTCCCTGCGTCTGCAGCGGATCTGAATCGCCTCAATTGCGCCTTCACTCTCGCAACCATAATATCAGGGTCGAACGGCTTGGTCATGTAATCGTCGCCGCCCAGCTCCAAGCCGGTGATAATATCCTTCGGCTCCTTCCGACTGCTCAGGAGAATAACGGGCAATGTGGAGCGTTGCCGCAATCTCTTCACCCAATCCGTACCCTCTCCGTCCGGAAGCATAATATCGCATAATACAAGCTGTGGCTTCAGCTTCTCCAGCAAGCTATCGGCTTCCTGCAACGTGAAGGCTGTAGAAGTGCGAAAGCCTGCGTTGTGCAAATAGATGGCGATCAGCTCAGCAATATCGCGATCATCTTCGACAATCAGGATGTGATGCGGTTCGATTGAATGGTCTGCCGTGGTCATGCGCCTGTTGCTCCCTTCTCTATGCGTTCGTATACCGGCAGTCTGAAGTAGAATTCGCTGCCTTCATGCACTCCGTTTCTAACACCGATTTCACCTTGATGGTAATCCATAATCTCTCTGCAGATCGCTAGTCCCAGGCCGGAACCGTTATGAGGCTTCCCTTCATTCTGTTCCAGCACTTGTCCGAAGCGCTCGAATATGTGCTCGTGCATGGATGGAGGTATGCCAGACCCTGTATCGATGACCGACACCTCCGCGATCCATTGGCGGTCTTCCAAGGGATATAGCCTTGAGCGAACCGTGATCGTTCCATCCTCCGGAGTATGTCTGATGGCATTGGAGATCAAGTTGGCGAATACTTGCTCCATGCGAATAGGATCGATGCGCGCGTATATGCCGGTGGTCATGGGAGTGAAGTCGGAGTGATAACGGAGGCATTGCTCCTCCATCTCCCATTCGTACTGCTGGAACAGTTCTTCCAGGAACGGTTCGAGCTCACGCTCTTCCATAGCGAACCTGACCTGCTTCGTCTCCAGCTTGGTCAGCTCGATCAGATCGTGAATGAGACGTTCCAGAAGAAGCGAACGCTCGTAGATTCTGCTGGCATATTTATGTGCATTCACCGTAATGATACCGTCGCGCAGAGCTTTGGCGAAGCCCTTAATGGACGTGATTGGCGTATTCAACTCATGCGAGATATTGGACAGCAGCCGGGTGCGGAATTGTTCGATGTCCGCCATGCGCGCATTAGCGTGCGACAGCTGTGCATTGCTCTCTCGCAGCGATTGCGTCCGCTCCTCGACGGTCTGTTCCAATATGCGGTTGTATTGCTTCAGCTTCAACGACAGCTGCTCCGACTCTTGCATGGCTCGTGAGAACCGGGCAGACAGATTGAGCGCTTGCGCCACCAGGAAGCATAGTAAGCCGATGGACAAGAGATCGTCAGTTGCAAGCATATTATTGTAAAATAGCATGTCGTTCACTGCGAACAGCGTGAAGAAGAGGAAGCCAATGGCGTTCATGAGCGAGCCCCTTCGACGTCTGAATGCAGATAAAATATACACGCCCATTGTGTACATGAGCACAGGAAACAGCACCCCCCACGTAAAGGGAGATAAGTAATAGGTATAGACGCGAGCCGGTGTCAACAGAAAGAAGAGCATGCAGGCGGATAGAACGACGCCGGCCGCTTTCGTCGCCCGAATCGAAGTGTCTCCGGGGTATTCTTTATGAATGAAAAGCATGAGCAGCAGAGCCGTTGCCGCTATGGAGAGATACTCTGCCTTGACAGCCCACTCCCAAGGAAGATGGGGCAGCAAGTAGAGCGCCGTCGACTCTCCCAGCACAACTGTGCGGATAGCAACTGATAAGCAGAGCAGGCCTAGTAGGACTGCAGAAATCTCCCGCCGGTAATTAAAATAGACGAATACATAGTAGATGGCCATGATCGTAAATATGCCGACGACGAACAGTTGCACCGCAACCCGTGAGATACGGAGACGGGAGATGTCGTCGGCCGTTCCCAGCTCCATGTCCTGCCAAATGCCGGCGTTGCGCTGTGAGAAATTAGACACTTGAATGATCAGCTCGTTCCAGCCGGATTGCGGGTCGAAGTAGATCACTTCGGGATAACTGGACGGTGTCATCGACTCTCGATTGGGGCCTACGATTCCATTGCCGCCCTTGACGCTGCCGTTCACCCATAAGCGATATGCGGAGGCGATGCTCTTCGGATAGAGGCCGAGCGTAAGGCCTGGCTCCAGTTCATTCGGCATGCGAATCAGCAGACGGTACGTGGCGTAACCTTCGTTCGGCAGCGTACGTCCGTTCAGTTGATAGCTCGTCCATGGACGGGGCACGTACACGGCTTCGGCATCCGGTGTAACAGCATCGACTTGGAAGTGCTGAGGCTCCAGCAGCTCTTCCCAATAGAAGCTCCATTCACCTGTCAATGGGACTATGGGTTGTTCATTCATCTTCCATTCGCTTAAGTCCACTCTTCCTCCCTCCAACGAATAGGAGGCTGCAGTGGACAAGGAGGATAGGACAAGGGAAAAGATGACGAGTCCGACAGTCAGGAAGATAGGGATAGCAGCAAACTTTATACGGCGGATAAATTCCATGATGCCTGAACTCCTTTATGCTCCATGCTTCATATACGCTTTTGTAAAATCTCGCTTCTACTACTGCCATTATAGCAGGAGCAGGGGAGGCAGATTGGTTCTTTTTGCAAAAAAAAGTCGAAAACTTAAACAGAACTTAAACAAAGCCTGTTACTATTGAGTAATATAAGTGGAGTTATGCGAGACTTTAGAACTATTATTGCTAACGGAACCTGGGTGTGAAGGAGGATGGACTTGGGCTATTACATGGCTGAATGCGCTACGGAAATGTACATGCGTAACTATATGGAGTTCTTGCTAGAGAACTATACTGAGCTTAAGCTGCCTTATTCGTTCCCTGTCGCATTCAGCTATCTTGCAAGTCCTGTGCTGCTGAGCAGAGAGTCCTTCCTGTGCTTCGATGAAGAGGATGAGGTTGTAGGGGCATTCGGTTATATTCACGGGACAGGAGAGCGGAATTATGAGAATGTGCATGTGATTCAACTTCAGGTTGCCTATATAAAAGAAGGACATCGCTGCACGAGACTATTCCTGGAGGGACTGCGATACCTATCGGAGTTTCTGGCAGAGCGGGATGAAGGTGTGAGAGAGATTCGATTCTGGGCAGGGGTGGATGCTTATTCCGAGCGGCTGTTCTCGAAGTTCGCCCGGCAGACGGCACGGATAGAGAGCGAGCGCGGCATACTCTGCGGTTATGTAGTAACCGTCCCTGAGCTGCGAGACTATCTTGCACGATTTCAAGTGGCCGTCCATTAGACTATTGCTCAAGGGGACAAGCTTATGCTGGCAGTGTTAGGGAAGCTATGGTCATTCATGCAGCCATGCAGAAGCAGGGCTCTGCTGTTCCTGCTGATCGCTGCAGTAGAGATGACTGTTATTGCACTGGCTCCGCTCAGCTTCAAGTTTATCATTGACCGGGCTATCATACCCGGTGATAGGGAAGCGTTCGCTCTCATCCTGCTCATTATCGGCACAGTAGGCACTTTCGGTATCGCAGCAGGTGTGGCGGGTGATCGCTTGCTGGCGCGAATCAATGCTGCGGTGCAGCAGCGGTTAAGGATGCGGCTGTTTTCCGCTATGCAGAGAATGGGGGCGGAGCGCTTCCAGGCAACTCCATCAGGCGAGCATGTCTCCCGATTCTCGGTGGATCTCCCCGTTATTGAAGGTGCGATGACATCGATGATGACGATCGGACTTCAATCGCTTTCTGTAGTGGCGATGAGCGCGGTAGTCCTGTTCTCGCTCCAATGGAGTATGGCCCTCATTATTCTGTTCGGGGCGGCTCTCATCTATCTCGGTCCCCAGCTGCTGGAGCGGCGCGCGCGCACCGCCTTCGCGGCTTATCGGGAAGAGTTCGGCGAGATGACGGCCGATGTGGGCGAATATGTAAGAGGTCAGGCCGTTATTCAAGGCTTCAGCCTGCAGCGGACGATTACGGCAAGGTTCGCCGACAGGCTTAGCGGCTTGTTCGTTAGCCACTACCGGCGCAATGCGGCATCAGCGACGCTGGATCGCGTGCCTATGGTTAGCCTGCTGCTGATGAATTTCGGCATTATCGGGTTCGGCTCTTATCTGGCCCTCATTCAAGTGATATCACTTGGCGATCTGGTAGCTTTCTTCACGATCTACACATCAATGGGCAATGCCGTCTACAATCTGACCGCCGTGCTTCCATCGGTCGTAGATGCCAGAGTGAGCCTGGATCGCGTGACGGAGCTGCTGGATATGCAAGAGGAAGAGAAGAGCGGCTTGAAGACGGGGTTGCCGCTGCAAGCCGGGCCGGAGCTCCGAATGGAGGGCCTGTCATATGCTTATTCCGACGGCAGGGAGGCGCTCAAGCGGGTCAGCTTGACGATCGAAGCCGGTTCTACCGTCGCCTTCGTCGGTCCCAGCGGATCGGGCAAGAGTACGTTGCTGCAGCTGCTGCTTGGGCTTCGCGAGCCAAGTGGGGGAGCATTGCTGCTGAACGAAGCCGATCTGCACGCACTGGATGGTGAGCTATACAGGAGCTCTATTGGGGTCGTATTCCAAGAGCCGTTCCTGTTCCGCGGCACGCTGCTGGACAACATTCGAATCGGCAAGCCGGATGCATCTATGGATGAAGTCATAGCGGCGGCTCAACAAGCCGATATCGCCTCTTCCATCGAGGCATTGCCGGACGGTTACATGACGCAGGTGGGCGAGGACGGAGGCAACCTGTCCGGCGGGCAGAAGCAGCGCGTCGCGCTGGCCAGAGCCCTGCTGCGGAATCCCGCCTTGCTGCTGCTGGATGAAGTCACTTCCGCTCTCGATCCTCTATCGGAGTCTGCGGTAGGACGGACGATAAGCAAGCTGTCGCACGGCGAGCGGACAATCGTCATCGTCTCTCATCGGCTTGCGACGATAGCGAATGCGGATCGCATATTCGTACTGCGGGACGGAGAACTGGCTGAGTGGGGCACGCATGATGAGCTGAGGATGAAGAGAGGGCTCTACGACAGTATGTGGGAGCAACAGACAGGCGATTCTACGATAGAACCGGTGGGACAAGGAGGTGCATGCGATGCTGAAGCTAAAGCCGAACGATTGTCTGTGTGATGACGATTACGCGCGCTTTGCCAGATTTTATATTGCGCACAGCAAGGAGTTCCATAGCCTGTACTCCCTGCACGATGCCTTGCTGTATGTGATGGATACCGTAACATCCTCCCGTCTCATGTTGCTGGATAACGCGGAAGGACAGCTAAGCGCGTTCATTCAATATCGGTATGAAGATAACGGGACAGTCGCGCTCATTGATTCCGCCATTCTGGAGAGGACATATCGCTCCAGCCGCATCTTCTTCTCGGGGTTCCGTGATATCGTGCGGCAGATCGATCTGGAGAACGAGAGCGTGTCCAGAGTGAGATTCCATGCGCTGACGGATCATGCCTATCTGAATCGGCTGTATGGCAAGTTCGCCCGCCGCATAGGCGAGCGGGAAGGGGCGAACGGCCTTGAACATGTATATGAAACTTCCATGCAGGAGCTGCGGCGTTATTTAAGATTATAAATAATGACTACTTGAAAGGAGGTGAACATCTATGTATCCAGCTAGACCGCAATTAAAAGAAGGTAAATTTGGAAGCAAAATTCTAAGAATTCTTATGCAAAACGAGCAGCAAAGAGTCGTTGCGACTCCTGCGAAGTAAGCACGTCAAGCAAGCCCTGTACAGGGTGAGCGGACAAGCCGGGAACCCCCGGCTTGTTTGTGCTTCTCAGTCATTTTCTTAAGAATGGACGGTTCAAACTTATAAATGAACAGTAGGTTCGCGCTATACCCTCTTTCTAATATGGGATTAACTATCCCATATAGAAAGAGGGTAATTTTTTTATGTTCAGCAATTAACCGGCAATGCGTTGGCAAGATGCGCTAATGGGTGGAAACGGCCTCCTGGGTGTGCTTGTATACGATGAGCGCCAGTTCCTGTCAGCGGGGAATGTTGCCCCTTAAAAATGGACATTGCGATCTGAATTTTGAACCGTATTCGCGGACGCAGGGGTTCCATTAGAATGGGAGCAGAGACATCGGAGGTGACGACGTGAAAGCGAATACAGCCATGGCTGTTGAGAAAAATGAAAAAACGGCAGCTTTTCGAGAGGGCCTCAAACGATTTCGAAAGCAGCTGCCGTTTCAAGTGTTTGTCCTATTGGGAATCGTGTTCCTGCTTATTTTTTCTTATACGCCAATGTTCGGAATTTTAATGGCGTTCAAGGATTACCGGATTACGTCCGGCATCGGTGGCATTTTCACCAGCCCGTGGGTCGGCATGCGTTATTTCGAGGAATTGATTAACGACTACAATTTCCCCAATCTGGTTCGCAATACGATTGCGATCAGCTTATTGAAGCTCGTCTTCTCATTCCCCGTACCGATCGCCTTAGCCATTATGCTTAACGAGGTCCGGCATTCCTTCCTGAAGCGGTTCGTGCAGACAGTCAGCTACATGCCGCACTTTATCTCCTGGGTGGTCGTCATGGGCATCTCGTTCGCATTCTTCTCTACGGAGACTGGTCTTGTGAACAATGCGCTGCAATCGCTAGGGGTGATCGACGAACCGTTCGATTGGCTGACGAATCCGGATTCATACTACGCGCTTGCGGTAAGCACGGCAATCTGGAAGGAAGCGGGCTGGTGGACGATCATCTTCCTGGCGGCGATAGCGGGCATCGACCCCGGGCTGTACGAAGCGGCGGAGATCGACGGCGCGGGCCGCATCAAGCGTATATGGCATGTGACTCTGCCCGGCATGAAGGGATCCATCGTGGTCGTAGCGATTCTCTCCATCGGCAGCATGCTAGGCGGAGGCTTGGTCGGCTCCAACTTCGAGCAGTCGATGCTGCTGGGCAATGCGCTGAATAATGAGAAATCGCAAATTATTCAGTCCTACGCCTTCAACATTGGCCTGGCACAGGGCAGATTCGCCTTCGCGGCTGCCATAGATCTTGTGCAATCGTTCATATCCGTCCTGTTGGTGCTGTCCAGCAACTACCTGGCCAAGCGCTTCTCGGGGCAAGGATTGTACTGACAGGCTTGGAAGATGGCAAGGTGAAAGAACTTTTAGCAAGGAGGTTTCCCGTATGAGCAGAAGGGCGACGCTGGAAGACCGCGTAGTGGATGGAGTCAACTTCGTCCTGCTGACCCTTGTCACGCTAGTTACGCTGTATCCGTTTTATTATATTTTATTGGTTTCGTTTAATGGCGGGGAGGATACGGCGGCCGGCGGCATGTATGTATTCCCCCGTGAATTCACATTGGATAATTACGCTTATTTCCTGAAGGAGAAGAAGTGGATTGATGCGATCGGCATCTCGGTACTGAGAACGTTGATAGGTACGGCGGCAAGCGTTTTGTTCACCAGCTTGGTGGCGTACGGCTTATCGAGGTCGGACCTGATGTTCCGAAGATTTTATTTCATAACGGTTGTCGTGGCCATGTATGTGTCGGGAGGTCTGATTGCATATTATGTCGTTCTTCGCAGCATTGGCTTGATCAACTCGTTCGGCGTATACATTTTCCCGACGATGCTGAATCTGTTCTTCCTTATGATTGCGGTGTCCTTCTTCCGGGAGGTGCCTCCTGAGCTGGGTGAATCGGCGCGCATCGACGGAGCGGGCGAGGTCAAAATCTTTTATCGCATATTACTGCCGGTCTCGCTGCCGCTGCTTGCGACGATGAGCTTGTTTCTGGGATCTGCACAATGGAATGCCTGGCTGGATTCCGCGTATTTCGTACAGGATCAGGGATTAAGAACGTTGTCGTTCCGAATGATTGAAGTGATGAATCAGACCAATTTCAAGCCTACGGACGCCTTGACGGCAGAATACAGCTCGCGAGCGAGCGTCACCCAGTTATCCGTTCAAGTGACGGCAATGGTCATCTCCATCTTTCCGATGCTGTGCGTCTATCCGTTTCTGCAGAAGTATTTTGTAAAGGGTATGATGCTTGGCTCCGTCAAAGGATAAGCGGATGCTTGCGGGCCGCAGCTGACAGCAGCATGCAGCTCTTGGCATAAATTAAAAAAATCAGAGGGGTTGTGTATACCAGTGGAAAAGAAAAACTTACGGACTATGCGCTCATTATCATTATCGTTCCTGGTGATGACGCTGTTAGTCTCCATGCTGGCCGCATGCAGCGGCACGAACAACGGAAATGGCGGCAGTGAAAAGGGATCGAATAACGGCACGACGACGGATTCGCCTGCTGGAGCAGGCGCGAATGAAGTGGTGGAACTGGATATATTCATCGACCAGCCTTGGTGGCCGGTGAAGGACTTCGAAGGTACAGTGTCGCAAGAGATTACGAAACGCACCGGTGTTAAGCTGAATGTGACGGTGGCAACTGACGAGAAGCAGCTTCCCGTTATGATCGCTTCCGGTGAACTGCCCGACCTGGTCGCTACAAGCAATCAATGGATGCGCATGTCGAATCCCGATCTGTCTTATGACTGGAATAGTCTGATCGAGCAGTATGCGCCGGACTTCGCCATTCATTCGGAGCGAATAGCTGTCAATACGATGGAAGACGGGAAATTCTACACCATTCGCAACAACTTCTCGACGACGGAAGAATGGGAGAACCATAAAGATTATGCCTTATTATCCGGACCGGGCATTGCTTATCGGGCGGATCTGGCGAAGGAGCTGGGGATTACGGAGATTAACACGCTGGACGACTTCATGAATATGCTGGGCGCAGCGAAGGAGAAGTATCCCGACATGATTCCGTTAGTGCTTAACGCCTTCTGGAAGAGACACTTCTTCGCGCTGCAGTTCGGCGCGGCATGGGATCACTTCGACGAGCAGGATGGCAAGCTTGTGCATGCGCTGCACACGCCGAATCTGGAGAAGGCTTATCTCTACATGAACGAGATGTATCGCAAGGGCTATATTACCGCAGAGAACTATGCGATCAAGAATGAAGATCAGACTAAAGCGTTCGCCACCGGCGGTAAAGCATTCGCTTACACGTGGACGACGAATGTGGCTGATGCGCTGAATGCGGAGACGAAGGAACAAGGGATGGAATGGGCTAGTGTTCCGATGAAGCTGTCCGACGAATTCCGCTATATCCGGATGGATACGGGCTGGCAAGGGACATTTATTACGAAAAACAATAAAAATCCGGAAGCTTCCATTAAATTCATGCAGTTTCTACAGTCCGAGGAAGGGCAGCGACTGGCGTTCTGGGGCGTTGAAGGCGTCGATTACAACATGAGCGAGGATGGCGGGTATCCGATCTATACGTTCAACAGACAGGATGCGGAAGAAGAGGGTATGAGAGGGCTTGTATGGGGCATGCTGGGCGGCAGCGCCGTACATGAGCTAGTAGGCGGATATATCCCGGGAACGGAGTCCACGAAATCGAGAGAGCAGCTTATGGCCAATACAACATTCAACTGGGCGATGGGCATGGTAAAGACGCCGCCGGCCGATTCCGAGGAGAGTATCATTGCAGCCAATATTAAGACAATGATGGCTAATGAGGAAGCGAAAATCTACCTGGCGAATTCGGAAGAGGAAGCGCGTGAGGCTTACGCCAGTATGGTAGAGAAGGCGGAGAAGATGGGGCTGGAGAAGCTTGTGGAGTGGGCAAATGTCAAATATGAAGAGGCTATGAAGCTGTTCCAATAACTTGCATAGGCTATCGATCAAGGCACAGCATAGACTGTGCCTTGATCTCTGAAGCGAGGCATGGAGAGGCAGAGGTTAGAATTCGATAAATAGCCGTTCATTCCCTCCATTCCCTATGAGCTGCATAAGAAAGATAATAAAGACAGTCTCTCGGAAAGCAGGTTATTCCCGCGTTGTCCGTTCGTAAGGAGCCGGTGCGGCGTCTTCAAGCAGGCTGCGGTATTCGGAAGGCGAGTAACCGGTATGCTGCTTAAAGATGCGGGATAAGTAATAGACATCCATTCCGATCTCCGTCGCAATCTGTCCGATCGGCTGACGGGTAGAGGTAAGCAGCAGCTTCGCCTTCCTAATCCGCGCCCGTTGGATGTAATGAGCGGGAGTCATGCCCGTCATACGCTTGAATATGCGAATGAAGTAATTGGGATGGAAGTGGGCCGATTCTGCCAGACGAGCAATGGACAGCTCTTCGTGCAGATGATCCTCGATATGGCGGATCGCGAGCTTGATCCGGTCCATGTAGGCCGGCGTGCTCCACGTCGTGAGCTGATTCGGGCAATGAGAGAAGTATTGCATGACGATCTCATACAGCAGCGATCTGACACGAAGCGGCGCGTTCCAGTCCTCGCATGAGAAGGCGACTATCAACTCGTCGAACAGACTGTGAAGAGCGTCGGTATTATCGGGATCGATCACCCAGGGAAGCTGGAGCATATGGAACAGATTAAGCTCCCCCACCGTCGCGGTGAAGTGGCACCAGTATTTCGTCAGCGCGCTGCCGTGCAGGGCGGAGAAGGACAGCTTGCGACCAGCAGGAAGCAGCAGCCACTGCCCTTGGCGCGGACGGAATTCCTCACCGTCGATTTTCACCCAGCATTCGCCTTCGGTGATAAGGAAGAAGCGGTTGAATGGGCTGACGATATCATGGGCTTGCCAATGCTTCGATACGGCATGGTACTCGACAATTTCCAGGTGGAGCTCCAGATTCTCGATCAGATTTCGCGCTAGAGAATGGGCTTGTGTCATGGCAGCGTTCCTTTCTCCGGGAGATGTTAGGAGTAAGATAGCACAACTCGTATGAAAAAAGAAGTGAAAAACGCAGGGAGGGTATTAGCTATGCAATATCGCCGATTGGGAAACAGTGGACTTAAAGTAAGTGAAATCGCTCTGGGGAGCTGGCTGACATACGGAGGCTCGGTGGAGGCAGCTTCGGCGGAAGCGGTCATTCACAAAGCTTATGAGCTAGGCATTAACTACTTCGATACGGCCAATATGTACGCGCGGGGCGAAGCTGAACGGATCGTAGGCCGTGCGCTTGCCTCCTATGATAGAGACTCCTATGTGCTCGGGACGAAGGTGTACTTCGATATGGGAGACGGACCGAATGATCGGGGATTGTCGAGAAAACATATTATCGAACAGTGCAATGCGAGTCTTAAGCGGCTTGGCGTGGATTATATCGACTTGTATTACTGTCATAGATACGATGACAATACGCCGCTGGAAGAAACGCTGCGAGCGATGGACGACCTGATTACGCAAGGCAAAGTACTGTATACCGGGATTAGCGAATGGAACGCCGGACAGATCGCAGATGCATGTGGCCTGGCGAAACAATTGCATTTTGACCCCATCGTCGTCAATCAGCCGGAGTACAATATGTTCACCAGGAGCATAGAGAAGGAAGTTGTGCCGATGTGTGAAGACAAGGGCATCGGTCAAGTGGTCTTCTCCCCGCTTGCACATGGCGTATTGACGGGCAAATACCGCAAGGGAGAGACTCCCCCTGCAGGGACGCGGGCAGCGAATCCGGAGCATAATCATTGGATCAAGAGCCAAGGGTTGCTGTCGGAGCATCGATTGGATCAGATCGAACAACTGCAAGGGATTGCGAACCGGAACGGCATAAGCATGCCGCAGCTGGCGCTTGCCTGGAACTTGAGGCTGCCGAATGTGGCCAGCTGCATTATCGGAGCGACTCGTCCGGAGCAAGTGGAACAGAATGCTTCCGCGGCAGGGGTTCGGTTGTCGGCAGAGGACTTGGCGGAGATTGAGTGCATTTTAGCCTGACAGCAAGATTATGAATTGAAGCGGTGAGTGTATGGGAATGGTCAAAAAAATGATTGCCGGTTATTTTTGCATCATCTTTATTCCCGTGCTCGTATTCGGATTCTGGCTGTACAATACTTCCTATCAAAGCTTGGCAGAGCAGTATATGAGAGGGAAGCAGCAAGTACTGGAGCAGTCCTATGGCAACCTGAAGGTGCAGTTAGCCCAGTTGGAAGCGGCGTACGGGCTGTTCCAGTATAACGGGAATGTGACGGAATATTTAAGCGGTGCACATAATTCTGAAGCAGAATATGTATACGCTTTCCTCAAGTACATCAGTCCGATATCCTCCCACTTGTCCATCGGCAATCCGCATCTGAAGGAAATTGTGCTGTATGCGAACCAGCCCCACGTGCTGGTCATAGAACCCGATGTGACCGGCATTGCGGAATTTCCCTTGCCGGAGCTGCGTGAACGTATTAAGCGGCTGCCGCCTGATGAAGGGCTGTGGCATCTGGACATGCGGGACGAGTCGATGGCGCTGGATTTACGTTTTATTCAGAAGCTGTACAATAAGGAATTCTCGAAGGACATCGGACTGCTTGAAATTCGTGTGGACAGCAGTATGTTAAGTTCGTTCATACAGGGACTGTCGGGAAGCTCCGATGCGGTCATGCAGAAGACAGGAGAACGGAGTATTGCACTGGCGGAGGCGGCGACACTTGCAGCTATGAGAGAAGGCGCCTTATCCGACGATCTATGGAACCAGGAGCTGTACGTGGAGGAGCTGGACTTGAATCTGGTCATTGCGGACTCCGGCAGCGAGTTGTTCACTGACATTCGGAAGAAGAAGAATACATCCGTCATCGTCATCGCGCTGTTATTGCTCGTTTTATCCTATTTATACTATATGTTCGCTTCATCTGTTACGCGTAGAATATCCAGGCTGGCAAGGCATATGAAACGCATTGACCATACGAATCTGGAGCCATTCCCCATTCAGCCAGGAGGCAGGGATGAGGTCTATTACTTGACCACTTCCTTCAACTTGATGATGAATCGGATCGATGAACTGATTAACAAAGTGCAGCGCTCCGAAATTATGCGGAAGGAAGCGGAGTATATGATGCTTCAAGCGCAGATCAAGCCTCACTTCCTGTACAATACGCTGGAGACGATTCGTATGCTGGCTGAGGCAGACGGCAATGCCAGCGTGTCGCAGCTGACTAATTCCTTCGCTCGCTTCATCCGTTACAGCTTGGCGCGTCATGAGGATGAGGTAGCCTTGGCGGATGAGCTGGAGCATGTAGCGGATTATCTGCGCATTCATCGTACGAGATTCGGAGAACGAATGACCTTCGACATTGAGATAGAAGATAAAGCGATTCGCAAGCATCGATGTCCGCGCTTCATTCTGCAGCCCATTGTGGAGAACAGTATTGTGCATGGCATATCGAAGCAGCGCAGGAGGGGCCATATCGCTATCCGATGCGTCATGGAGGAGGGGCGAGTAGCCGTCCGTATCCGGGACGACGGAGCTGGCATGAGCGAAGAGGCGCTGTCGAGACTGCGACGGCGACTGAATGGAGAAGCAGGGTTGACGGAAGCATCGCCTTCAGGAGGAGGTTTGGGGTTATGGAACGTCCATGAGAGAATCGGCATGTATTACGGCGAGAACTCTGGAATTGCATTGGAGAGCGCGCCGGGTGAAGGGACGGTGGTGGTGCTGACGCTATAAGAGAAAGGAGGGACCATGATGAAGATGATGATTGTGGACGATGAGCCGATTATTTTGAAAGGGATTGCGTCTATGGTCAGGAGCGGAATGGACGATCAATTAGAAATAATGGAGGCAGCTGATGGGCCGGAGGCGTTGGAGCGTCTGCCCTTCTTCAAGCCGGATCTGCTTATGGCTGATGTCAATATGCCGGAGATGTCGGGGCTTCAGCTTATCGAAGAAGCACAACGAAGAGGCTACTGCAGCAAATTCATTATACTGACCGGCTACGACGAGTTTGAATATGCCTGCACGGCACTTCGGCTAGGGGTCAAAGATTATTTGCTGAAGCCGGTGCAAAGGGACGAGTTGTTGGGAGCCATAATCGAAGCTTCCGGCTACGAGGAAGAAGAAGAAGGAAGGAGTAATTCGTCGGAAAGTGATGCTGGCGAAGATAGCGGAGTGATAGACATCGTGCTGCGCTATCTTCGCCAGCATTACCAGCGTGATCTGTCACTGGATGAAGTGGCTCGCCATGCTGGCGTTCATCCCAATTATTTATGTCACATACTGAAGCGGGATCTGGGCATCGGCTTTGTAGCCTATCTTCGGCAGATCCGCATAGAGAGAGCGAAGGAACTGCTAGCTGCGGGTTATGCTGTTTCTATCGGAGATATCGCTCAAGCTGTCGGATACGAGCAGCCCCGCCACTTCTTCAAGGTATTCAAGAAAATGACGGGTATGACGCCTGGCCAATATAGAAGCGCCAACGATCAGGATGGGCGGTAATGTCATTCTTGCAGCAAGGATCTGGCGATTATGTTGCGCTCTCCAACCTTACAGATGACGGATGCACATATTATTCCTGTATGGTGGTACAATAGCCATATAATTGATATGGCAGATGTTCGTCAAGGCTGGGAAGGGGATGACGCGACGGGATGGAATACTTGTTATTGCTGGTCGGGTTCGGATTGCTTATTGTCGGGGCCAACTATTTCGTGGAGGGTTCCTCCAATATAGCATCGCTGATGAAAGTGCCTCCCATGATTATCGGCCTAACGATTGTCGCCTTCGGAACGGGCTCTCCGGAAGCGACGGTAAGCATTATCGCTGCCTTGAACGGCAGTGCGGGCGTATCGGTCGGCAATGTGATAGGCAGCAATGTGTTCAATACGACGCTGGTAATCGGGATGACGGCCATTCTTCTAGCTGTACAGGTGGAGAAGGAGACGCTGAGGAAGCAGATTCCCTTCACGCTGCTGGCAAGCGTAGCGCTGCTGGTGCTTGTAGGCGACGTCCAACTGCAAGGTGACGCATTCGGCGTATTAACCCGGGGTGACGGTATCATCTTATTATTGTTCTTCGGCATCTTCCTGTATTATCTGTTCGAGGTGGCCAGAGAGGGACGGGAAGAAGAGGCTGTTGCGGACAGAACAGGAGAATCGGACCAAGGAATAATGCGATCCGCATCTGATTCCAAGAGCAGAGGTTCTTGGGCTAAAAATATCTTGTTCACCATTGCCGGGCTGGGAGCCATTATATACGGCGGCCATCTGGTCGTGCAGGAGAGTACCAATATCGCACTGGCATGGGGCATGTCAGAGACGCTTGTCGGCCTTACCATCGTGTCGATCGGCACATCACTGCCGGAGCTGGTCACTTCCATTGCCGCCGCGTTGAAGAAGCAGAACGATATTGCCGTCGGCAACATTATTGGAAGCAATATCTTCAATATTCTATTCGTCCTTGGCGTATCCGCTGTCATCTTCCCCTTGCAGGTAGAGAGTGGTCTTATAGTGGATATTGTGATTGTCATCGCGCTGACGGCCCTGTTGTTTATCGTCTCCAGAACGCAGTATCGCGTCGGGCGAATCGAAGGCTCGCTGCTCGTGCTCAGCTACATCGGATATATGGTATATGTGGTGATGCGGGGGTAGTAAGGCTTACAATGAAAGGGAGGATAGCGCTCTAATGAGCATGCTATCCTCCCTTGTCGTCTGTCAGTAGGAAATCTCATCGGCTATGACAAGTGCGGGTATGCGATGATTGGAAGGTTCTGATTGATTCTCTTGTCGGGCTACCGTTCCCGCCAGTTCAACCACACGGCAGGCGTAAGCCCATTCGTTGTCATACCAGGCAAGCACCTTGACTTGCTGACCTTGCTGCATGATGGATAAGCCGTCGATGATAGCGGAATGGCTGTTGCCGACGTAATCCACCGATACTAACGGCTCCTCTGAATATGCTACATAACCGGCAAAAGTATGTGCCGCCGCCCACTTGAAGGCTTCCTTCACGTCTGCCGCGCTTGCGCTGCGCCCGACTTGCACCGTCAGATCAACCAGTGACACATCTTGCGTCGGCACACGCAGGGACAGTCCCTCTACATATGGCGCAAGATGCGGCAGGACATCGGCCAGCGCTTTGCGTACCCCGGTCGATGTGGGAATGATAGATTGCGTACAGGCCCTGGCTCTGCGCAAGTCCTTGTGAGGGTTATCCAGCAGGTTCTGATCCGATGTGACGGCATGTACGGTCGTCATCCAGCCGCTCTTCACCTGGAAGTTGTCGTCCAGTATTTTCAGGACGGGAGCGACGCAGTTCGTCGTACAGGATGCGGCGGACAGAATGTGATGTCGGGCGGGATGAAATTGATGGTCATTCACTCCCATCACGATGGTCATATCCATCTCCTTGCCAGGCGCCGTAATAATTACACGGCTTGCGCCGGCGGCGATATGGCGCATCGCCCCTTCTCTGTCATTGAACTTGCCTGTGGCGTCCATGACGAGCTGCACCCCCAGCTCCTTCCAGGGGATCTCCTCCGGGTTGCGATGGCTGACGCATGGGATCAGCCTGTCGTTAATCCGCAGCTTGCCATCCTCAGCGGAGACATCGGCTTTCCAAGTGCCGTGCACAGAGTCATATTTCAACAGATGGGCAATTGTTTCGGCAGGATAGGTGCTGTTGATGGCCTTCAGTTGCTCCGTTAATTCCGCTTTTTCTATCAAGCTGCGAATTAAAAGCCGTCCTATCCGTCCTGTGCCGCTAATGCCGATTCCCGTCATGATGATCCCCCTTGTTTTTCTTTAATGTGAGTCATTAATATCGTATATAACTGTATTATAAATATATATGATGTTATATATCAAGGGTTAATTTCGAATATATGACACACTATATATGCAGGGCTGGTAGGAGCAAGGCATGCGGCATAGGCTAGAGAGTGATGAATGCGAGGAAAGCGGGTGAAAAGAAGTGAAATTGGGGCGTGTAACCTTAGAAGCTTGGTGGAAATCGTCCAAAATGATGAATTGACGCGGAATAACGGCGAAAATGACAATAGTAAAAAATGTTAGTAGCTAGTAGAATGGGTGTATTACATATCGAAAGGATTGACCTGACAATGCCATTAGTAGATATGCCGCTAGAGAAGCTGAAAGCGTATACGGGAAGAAATCCCCGCCCCGCTGATTTCGATGCGTACTGGGACCGGGCGCTGGCGGAGCTGCGAGCTGTAGATCCGCAGATCGAGATGGTGCCAAGCTCCTTCCAGACACCCAATGCGGAATGCTTTGACCTATACTTCACAGGCGTTCGGGGCGCGCGCATTCACGCCCAATATGTCCGTCCGAAGGGCGTGCAGGAGCCTCATCCGGCGGTAGTCCTGTTCCATGGCTATACAGGTCATGCCGGTGACTGGTCCGGCAAGCTGTCCTATGCGTCGCTAGGCTTCTCTGTGCTCGCCATGGACTGCCGCGGCCAAGGCGGTTCCTCTGAAGATGTGGGCGGGGTGAAGGGCAATACGCATCGCGGCCATATTATTCGCGGATTGGACGACCATCCCGACAATCTTCTGTTCCGTCACATCTATCTGGATACAGCTCAATTGGCGGATATTGCCCTTGGTCTTCCCGAGGTCGACCCGGAACGAGTGTATGCAGCGGGCGGTTCGCAAGGCGGAGCGCTGACTATCGCATGTGCCGCTCTGGAGCCGAGAGTGAAGAAGCTGGCACCTCTGTATCCGTTTCTATGCGACTTTAAGCGCGTATGGGAGATGGATTTGGCGAAGGACGCTTACGAAGAGCTTCGCACCTACTTCCGCCACTTCGATCCGACACATGCGCGGGAGGACGAGGTGTTCGAGAAGCTGGGTTACATCGACCTGCAGTATTTGGCAGATCGCATACGCGGAGAAGTACTCATGTTCGTGGGGATGATGGATACCGTGTGTCCGCCGTCTACGCAGTTCGCAGCTTATAACAAAATAACGGCGCCGAAGGACCTTGTCATTTATCCCGACTTCGGGCATGAAGGTCTGCCCGGCGCATCCGACCGCACGATTGCATTTTTCCTGAAATAAGTCGAGCGGGGCTGGAGAAACACGACAATACTTTTTTAAGCCCGGAACATGGTTGCAGCAGCAGCTTTTGTTTCGGGTTTTTCGTTTTGGTGCGAGACAGAAAATGGTATACTTTTAATAGATACGGCTTTGGAGCGGGAGAAGATTGCTAGTTATGTTCGAATAGAGGGAAGTGCATAATGGTTAAGCATAAGAGAACTGTTCTGATCGTCATTCTGGCGATGATCGCGGCAGTTGCAGCAGGAAGCTTCATCATTCAGCAACGCGGCAACGTCGTCAGGCAGCCGGCGATAACAGTTGAACAAGGCGAGCTTGATTTGACGAAGTGGGATTACGAGCGGACGAAAGTGATTATGCTGGCAGGACAATGGCATTTTTATTGGCAGCAATTGCTTGCAGGCGATGACTTTAACGGTAAGGCTCCAATGCCGAATGCCATGTATGCGAATGTGCCAAGTGTGTGGAATCAGTATGAACGCGATGGCCGCAGCTTGCCCGGTTACGGTTATGCGACTTATCGTCTCAGAGTGAAGACCGACGGCAATCTGCCCGATCTGGCCTTGAAAATTCCGATTATGTCTACGGCATACAACATTATCATTCATGGAGAAAGCGTAGCCGTTAACGGCAAGGTGGCGAAAGATCGAGAGCATGCGGAAGCGGCCTACAAGCCGCAATCGATTACGTTTCGGCCTCCGGCGGAGGATTTTGATATTGTTGTACATATTTCCAATTATATTTACGCCCGAGGGGGCATGTGGTTCGCTATCGAGCTCGGAACGGAGGATGGCATTGCAAGCAGGAACAAGGAACAGTTCGCGGTCAGCATGTTCATTGTAGGGAGCACGTTCATGATCGGACTTTATCATTTGATTATTTTCTTGCTTCGCCGCAGTAACCGTTCCGCTCTTTATTTCGGTCTTATCTGCTTAGTGGTTGTGTTCCGGACGTTGGCGATGAAGGATATGTTCCTGCTTCACTTGCTTCCTGATATTTCCATTAGAACACTTGTCTTTATTGAGTATATGACTTATTACGGTGGCATGACGCTTACGGCTCTGTTCCTGCGCGAGCTGTATCCGGAGGAATTCTCGCGCAAGGTCGTTCGGGGAATGACGATCGTCAGCTGCCTCTTTATGCTGTCAGTCATTGCAACCCCTTTGGAATGGTATACGCGCTGGACGAATATGTATCATATATTCATACTGGCCAGTTGCTTATACTATTTATACGGATTAATGCTTGCTGTCAGGAGAGGGCGAAGCGGCGCCGTACTGCAAGTCGTCGGGGCGATCATACTTATGTCAGCCATGTTCCACGATATCTTGCTGCTGGAGTATCCCGATTCTTACTATTGGCTAGGGAGGCAATATTTCCTTGTTGGCATATTCGCGCTAATCGTGATCGAGGCGAGCGAGCTCGCCAGACGTTTCTCCCATGCATTCAGTACGGTAGAGACGCTGTCGGAGAAGCTGCTGTCGTTAGATCGGCTGAAGGATGAGTTTCTTGCCAACACCTCCCATGAGCTTCGCACGCCTCTCCATGGGATCATTAACTTGTCCCAATCGGTGCTTGAGAGGGCTTCCGATCGTCTGAATCCGGAGGAGAAGCACAACGTGGGCACGATTATCTCCGTCTCCAGGCGACTGTCCAATCTCATTAACGATATTCTGGACATGTCCAAGATGAAGAATGGTACGCTTGCGCTCAGAAGGGCAGAGGTGGAATTGGGACCGCTTGTACAAGTTGTGCTGGACATGTTCCGTTTCTTGGCCGGCGATAAGGATATTCGGCTACTCAACGGCTTGCCTGCCCAGCCGATCTGGATCTATGCGGATGAAGACAGAGTGCTGCAGATTATGTACAATCTCATAGGTAATGCATTGAAGTTCACGAAGTCCGGAGAGATAAGGGTGGAAGCCTATGAGAGAGCCGGCATGGTGGTCATTGCCGTTCATGATACGGGTATCGGCATTGTCGGCAGCAAGCTTCACAGCATCTTCGATTCCTACGAGCAAGGAGACGCTTCTAATGGAGGAACAGGGCTTGGCCTTACCGTGACCAAGCAGCTGGTAGAGCTGCAAGGCGGTACAATTCGCGTGTCATCGCAAGTGAATAAAGGCTCCGTGTTCACCTTCACGTTACCACAGGCAGAGCACAGTGACGGACATGCTGCGGCAGGCGGGCAGTTAGAGGGAATGGAGAAGCCGGCGGAGTATCCGCCGAACATGCGGGAAGCGGCTGCTGGCCGGATGGAGATTCTTCCGAAGGATGTGTTATTGTCACGGGACGAGAATGCCTATACGATTCTTGTCGCGGATGACGATCCTGTCAATCGACAGGTGCTGCATCATCTGCTGAGCGCTGACAACTGTCAGGTGATAGCTGTGCCGGACGGTATCAAAGCGCTGGAGGAGCTGGAGAATAACCGCCGTATCGATCTTGCGGTGCTTGATCTGATGATGCCTGGGCTGACCGGTTATGAGGTATGCCGAACTATCCGAAAGCGCTACACGCTGTCCGAGCTTCCTGTGCTGCTTCTGACGGCCAGAAGCAGGCCGGAGGATAAGCTGGCCGCATTTGATGCAGGCGTGAACGACTTTTTGAGCAAGCCGGTTGAAGCGGGTGAATTGCGGGCCCGTATTCGGACGTTGCTTAGTATGAAGACGTCCATTAGCGAGCTGATCAGCTCCGAGATGGCCTTCCTGCAAGCGCAGATCAAGCCGCATTTCTTATTCAATGCCTTCTCTACCATTCTATCGGTTAGCTATAAGGATATTGGCAAGGCACAGGGCTTGCTGATCGAGCTCAGTCTATTCCTACGCCATAGCTTCGACTTCCACAACCGGGACAAGCTTATTCCGATTTCTCAGGAGCTGGAGCTGGTGCACTCTTATCTCAAGATAGAGAAGGCGCGATTCGGCGACCGATTGCGAATGGTAATGGATATAGAGGAGGGGCTGCAGGGAGACATACCGCCCCTTATTATACAGCCGCTGGTCGAGAATGCGATAAGGCACGGCATTATGGGCAAGGTGGAAGGCGGAAAGGTGCGATTGTCTGTACGGCGTGACGGGGTCCGGCTGTGCATTGCGATTACCGATGATGGAATCGGAATTTCCGCGAATGTGCTCGCGAATCTGGGGAGCAATCGGCCTCATTCAGGCGGCGGTGTAGGTCTGATCAATATCGAGCGCAGGCTGCGCAATCATTACGGCGTCGGATTAGAGATTGAAAGCGAGCAGGGGAAAGGCACGACGATCATCATTCGTATTCCGAACGTGTGAAGCGGGCACTGGAGAAGAGACTGTATCGAGGTCGGCGTCGTAATCGACGTGTTCCATGTGTGGTGGGACCCGAAGCTATACGAAGGCATTGCGGATACAGCGGGCCGGAGCGTTACCTGGAGCATGTGTAGCATAAGGTGAGGTGTAATGAAGCAAGCCTCCAAACCCGCTCTCAAGCGGGTTTGGAGGCTTATTTGTCTCGGAGTTGGGACAACTCCTCTATGGCTGGTAGCGTGCTTCACGCTTTCGTTATAGCGATAACCGCATTATGCTCGGGATGCTCCAAGGAGCATACGGCTGCAAAGATAGAACCGTCAGGTGCAAATGCAGGCGCGGACAACACCGCAGATCCAGGCGCGTATGCGAAGGCTTGCGCCTTATCGAACGCGTCGCCTGATGGCGTAAGCATATAGAGCGCATTATTGCCAAAAGGAGCATAAGCGCCCTGGTGAAGCTGCTCAGCCGCAATATCCGTCGCCACCCATAATCGACCGAAAGGATCGAATGCCAGCGGACCGGGAGAGCTGATCGCCGAACGAAGGCCGCCTGTCACAATTTGGTCGGATTGAAAGTCGGTTGTCGCAGCATCGTTATTCTGTTCCACCATTCTAATGATGCTGCCGTGTCCGTGTCCGGCCCGATCATTGCCCGTCTGTGAGAGGAATACGGAATGGTCGCCGGGATGAAGCGCGACTCCTCGAGCGTGCTCCAGCAGCGTTGCTCCCAGCACCAGTGCCGATTCCTCTGCATAAGCCAGCACATCCGCTTGCTCCTTCAGCATGTCAAGCAGCTCTTCGCGCAAACGCTGTACCCCTGCCGGCATCCGATATGACGGGTTACTCAGAATGCGTCTTATCGGCTCAACGGACAGTTCGAGCCATTGTCCGTTGCTCAGATCGGCTGCGTACAGCTTGCCATCCTCCAGCAAGCGAGAATTTCCAACGCCTGCGGCCGGATCGTATGTTCCTCGGCTAATATATTTGAAGAATACTTGTTCCCCCGTCATATAGACGACAGCATGGCCGCTTGCCGCGATGGCGACATTCATGCTGCCGTGCGAGAAGCGTCCCAAGGCGGTATGTTTATTGGCAGTGATGCCGGTGTCGTTGGAGTGGATTTCAGCCGTCCATCCGTAGGATTGCGGATTAATGCCAGCCTTATGAGCGCCCTTGTTATATAGCGATTCCCCTGCCAGCATGGTGCCCCACGGCGTCTTCCCGCCGTACCCATTGCTCCATACGCCTTGCGCGATTGAAGCGCCGTTCAATGAACGAGCGTTTCTTACTGGTCCGGTAAAGGCAAGACGGCTGTTCGCATTCAGCTCCCGGAAGCTGCCCGACTTCGTCCAAAGTCCCTTATGTCGACGCTGTATATCAATTAGAAGAGATCCGGAACCGGACAACGGCGCTTCATGAGCGACAGTCTGGCCGCATGCCCATAGGACGCCGGTATTTTCGAGGTTGCCCTGCCCATATTCTACCTGACGTATATAGTTGGCGTTAGATAGAAGAGACGACGATGTGATAGGGCTTGTCATGTATCCCGATGCAACAGTGAGTCGATTGGTTTTTTGCGGAGCTAATTGTGGGAATGCAATCGGTTTGACGGCGGCTGACGAGGCCGAGCCGGAAGCTGCCGCCGATTCTACCAGTGGGGACAGACCGGAAGAAGCGATAGCTGCGGTAGCTGCAGTAGAGCCAAGATAAGCCAAAAATTTTCGGCGTGATATGGATTGTTGGTTACGATTTTCGTTCATGGAAACCTCCATATTATTTTGTTGTTGTTATTAAATTATGAATAGTTTTATAGAATTAATTGTTAGTTCTGTATATTATCTTTCACTATCATACAATCGACGCTATAATATTGGAAGGGAAAAGATAGAAATTTATTCTTTCTATAATGCTATGGAATCATATATCTGCTTTTAAGGAGGCTGCTATGCGGTTATCAACTGAAGAACAATGGCAACAGGTCCTGAACACGCCCTTCATCGCTCGCGTTGCAGAGTCGATTGCGACATTTCGACTTGTGGAAGTGAAGAGTCTCGGACACGCTCGTACATACAATTTATTATTTCAAGGCCCGACAGAGCCGTTGCTGAAGCAGCAGATCATTTCTTTATCTCATGAGGAGCGGGGCGATTACGATCTCTTCCTGGTGCCCATCGCCAGGGCGGAATCCGGCGTTATCTATGAGGCTGTCGTAAACAACAGAGACGAGGAGGCAGATTCGTGTCCATAGAGCCGTTTGTTGGAGAAATTCAAATGTTTGCAGGTACCTTTGCGCCGAGAGGCTGGGCGTTTTGTGATGGTCAGCTCTTGGCTGTCTCGGAATATGATACCTTATTCAGTCTGATCGGAACCATGTACGGAGGCGATGGGATAACGACATTCGGCTTGCCGGATTTGCGCGGACGGATTCCTCTTCATCAAGGGACGGGACCTGGATTGTCAACATACCACTTAGGAGCCAAAGGCGGAGTGGAGGATGTCACACTAACCGTCAATCAGCTTCCTCCGCATAGTCACAGCATGCAGGCGCGAGGGGAGCAAGGTAATACGAGCAATCCTGTCGGCGCAGTGCCGGCTCTTTCGACATTGGCCTCTTACAGTGAAGCCGGAAGTGCTCCAATTGGCGATATGGACGGCACAGCTTTGCTGGGTACCGGGTGGGGTCAGCCCCATAACAACATGATGCCGTATGTATGCGTTCATTTTATTATTGCGTTATATGGCATTTACCCTTCAAGGTATTAAATAGAGGCTGGAAGACTGAAAGAGTTTATGAGATGGAGGAGATACAATGTCGGAACCACATTTAGGAGAAATTCGAATGGTTTCCTTTAATTTTGCCCCCCAAGGCTGGGCGCTGTGTGACGGTCAACTACTGCCTATCAATCAGAATCAAGCCCTATTCAGTCTGCTTGGGCCGACGTACGGCGGGGATGGACGTACGACTTTTGCCCTGCCGGATTTAAGAGGCAGGTCTCCACTGCATGTTGGATATTTGAATTACGGCGGTCATTATGCTTGGGGGCAGAAGAGCGGCTCGGAGACACACACGCTTACTGGAGCAGAGCTGCCCTCCCATACACATGCGTTGAGAGCGAGCGGCGAAGCAGCCTCTCTTCGATCGCCGAGCGGTGCTATCTATGGCGCAACAACGGTCAGCAATTACCATAGCTGGGGGAATGGCGCCGGCGGTGTGGATCGTGCGATGAGCGGCTCCGCAGTGGCGAGCGTTGGCGGAGGACAGGCGCATGAGAACAGGCAGCCTTATTTGGTTATCAACTTTATTATTGCTCTGCAGGGAATATTCCCTACGCATAATTAACTGGGGATAAAAGAACGGAGGATATTTACATATGATTGAACCATTTATCGGTACGATTATGATGTTCGGCGGCAACTTCGCTCCGCGGGGCTGGGCATTTTGCGATGGACAGCTATTGCCCCTTGCTCAGAATACAGCATTGTTCTCCTTGCTGGGCACAACATATGGCGGCGACGGTCGAACGACATTCGCTCTGCCGAACTTGCAGGGAAGAGTGCCTATGCATCCCGGGCAGGGGCCGGGGTTGACAATGAGAAGATTAGGGGAGCAAGGGGGCTCATCAACGATTACATTAACAGAGGCGGATATCCCTCAGCATGCCCATCAGTTAAAGCATGGATCTGCGGTTGTCCCGCAAGGAAATCCGCTCAATGCGCTCCCGAGTCAAACCTCGGGAAGAAGAGGAGGCGAGCTTTATGCTGCGCCTGCAGGCGGAGAAGTGATGCACCGCGATGTCTTGTCCATAGCCGGAGGCGGACAAGCGCACGCCAATATGAGCCCTTATTTAGGTATCCATTTTGTCATTGCCTTGGTAGGGGTATATCCTAGCCGGTCGTAAGGTGATCCAACCTGGAAGAAGGAGACGAGGAGATGGGATTGCATAGAGACAAGAGACGCTCAGCCCCTGTGGCTGCGCGTATAAGCTTACTGTTGGCCGTTGCTCTGCTGGTGATATCGGGAATGGGGACGAGGGCAGAAGCGGGAACGGTAGGGTGCGGTACGGATCGTGTGAATGAATTGCGGGCGGCCATTGCGGCGAGCAACGCATCAGGGGCTGTGGAGACGATTCAGCTGGGGGCTTGCGATTATGTACTCTCCGGTGGACCGTTGCAAGTGGAAGCGGCCGTTAGGTTGATCGGATTCAGCAGCGGTGCCGGAGGGACGAGGCTCATTGGCAATGGCGATCGTGTCGTCGTTGTTAACGAATATGCATCGGATTCATTCGGGGATGTCCATCTAGAAGCATTGTCGGTTATGAACGGACAAGCTCCGGAGGGGACGAATTTCGGCGGAGCAGGCATATTCGCAGATACGGGCAACGGAACGCTAACGCTGCGAGATGTCGTAGTGAGCAACAATAGAACGGGGAATCACGGCTCCGGAGGCGGGTTGTATGTATCCGGACCGGCCGGCGGCAAGCTTGTATTGGACCGTGCAGTTATTGAAGACAACTTTGCTGCTGTGAACGGAGGCGGCTTGTTCGTTGACGGCGATATCGATCTAAGTATTGATTCTTCTACCTTTCAGAATAATGTAGCGGACACATGGGCGGGTGGAGGCATGGCTGCCATGCCTGATGCCGGTACTGGAAAGCATGAAATTACAAATAGCTCATTCATCGGCAATGAGGCAAAGGGAACGGGCAGCGGAGGTATGGGGGTCGGCGGAGGCGCTGCTGTCTATGCTGCAAATACGGTGATCATGAACAGTACGTTCAGCGGCAACCAAGCCAGAGATGGAGGCGGCGGTATGCTGATCGCTGCCAATCCTGTTCCGCAGAGTGCCGTTAGTCCGCGCTTGAGCTATGTAACGATGACGGATAATCATAGTCAGTTAAAACCGGGCGGCGGTATATTGCTCGCCGCAGGCTCTCCGGTGTTAACCAGCTCGATTATATCCGGGAATACGGCCCCGTCTTCGCCAGATCGGGCGGATATCGGACGCGGCGCCGGCGATGTGCCGCAGCTTGACGCTGCAAGCAGCCAATATAATGTGCTCACAATGGTGGCAGAGGTGTTCAACGGAGATATGGAGGCGGGGCATAATACCATTGTGGGAGATGCCGGACTGCTTCCTCTGGCGGATAATGGAGGGTACACCTCTACTCATGCACTTGCGGCGAATAGTGCGGCAAGAAGCGTAGGAGGTCCAGTGACTGCAGAATCGCTGTACGATCAGCGAGGGTTTCCACGACTAGTGGATGACGCCACTGCTGCAGGTTCTGTGGAAGGGTGGAGCTTCGAAGCTATGGTCAATACGGTGTTCTCCCAATTGTTGAACATGAGAGATGCGGAGGGCTTGTCTGCCATGAGGAGCGGCGAGAGCCCAAGCGGTCTGATTGCGAGCGACTTGCCGCTCGAAGGGACAGGGACGATTCGCACACTGAAGGTTACACCTGCGGCAGATAAAGATGGACATGTTACGTATACGTTAACAGCGACAAGAGTGATGGACGGTGTCTCTCAACCCTTGAGCTCGACCTTGGAGCTGGATGTTGTCGCTTATCCGGATCTGACAGTGGACATTACACCGATCGGCAGCTTCTATCAGACGCAGATAGGGGCGCAATATGAGATACAAGTCACGAACAATGGAATAGTAGACACCAATGAAGCAGTAACATTGATACGCGGGGCACATAGCGGCTTAACGGTCACTGGTATTGATGCATCGGATGGCTGGTCATGCGCCGGCTTGACAGAGGATTGCACGCGGTCTCTTCCGTTGGCAGCAGGTACGACTTCTACGCTGACCGTTACGGTTGACGTTGCGGCCAATGCGACGAGCCCGATTAATCTGACAGCGCGCGTATCTGGCGGCGGGGAGAAGGAGACTAGCAACAATGAGGCCGACGTAGCGGTACAGATTCATACTATATCTCATGTGCAATCGCTGTCCGTGCCTGCGAATGCTGTGTACAAAGCGGGGGACACGCTTGACTTCGAAGTGCTCTACGACGGCAATGTGCTCATCGACGAGACAGGCGGAAAGCCGGCATTGACGCTTGACATCGGAGGGGAGTCGAAGCAAGCGTTATATAGGAGCGGCAGCGGCACTGCCTCTCTTCGGTTCGCTTATACGGTTGAAGAGGGAATGCAGGATTCCGACGGGATCGGAATAACAGCATTAGCGCTGAATGGCGGCACGATGTTAAGCGATAACGGGGTGCCGGTGGGACTCGCCTTAGCTGGAGTGCCTGCGCTTGGAGGCGTTCAGGTTGATGCGAAGAGACCTGTTATGACAACGGTCGCCATTCCTGCTGCAGCATGGTATAGGGAAGGCGATGAATGGGTCTTCCAAGCGCAATTCAATGAGAGCATCGAGGTTACGGGATCGCCTGTGCTGAAGCTTCGGATCGGAAGCGCCAGTCTCGAAGCGCCGTTGGATGCGCAAAGCGGATCATCAGCAAGCTTCAAGCTGACCGTCCCAAGCGGGCAGATGGATGCGGACGGAATTGAAATGACGGGGCTTGAGCTGAATGGCGCAACGATTAAGGATGCGGCAGGCAATGCCGCCAATCTGACGCTTCCGGCAGGCTTGAATACTTCAGGAATTAAAGTGGATAGTATAGTCCCTTCAATAACGGGGATAACGTCTGTTGCCGACAACGGCATCTATTCTGCAGGCGCTGAGCTTGACTTCAAGGTCAGCTTTCAGGAACAAGTCCATGTGGCGGGTGCGGGAACATCGAGATTGGCATTGCTGATAGGTGAAGACAGGAAGTATGCCAATTATGTGCAAGGTTCGAACAGTCAAGAGCTTATCTATCGATATACGGTGCAGTCCGGCGATCTGGACGGCGACGGCATAGCATTCGCCGGGAGCGCGCCGCTGGAGCTGAACGGCGCAACGATTCAGGATGCGGCAGGCAATGCGGCGGACTTGAGCGTTGCGACATTGCCGGACATAAGCGGCATCATGGTGGATGCGGCGGCTCCGGCCATGACTAGCGTGACGATCGCGCCGGGCACCTACTTGGCCGGGGATACGTTGCGCTTGACAGTGAACTACGACGAACCGGTCATCGTAACGGGCGGCGTACCCAAGCTGCCGCTGACGATAGGCAGCCAGACGGTTGAAGCGGCGTATGCTTCGGGAACGGGAAGCGCAGCGCTTGTCTTCACGTATATGCTGGAGGCGAATCTGGAGGATGCCGACGGCATTCAGTTGGCCGCGGCGGTGCTGCCGGGAACGGCGGAAGTGAAGGATGCCGCAGGCAATGAGGCTTCTTATGCGGTATCGGCGCCGCTGCATCTGACGGATGTGCTGGTGGATACCGTCGTGCCAAGCGTGCAGACGGTTGCCATGATAGACGGCGTATACCGGACGGGGAATGAGCTGGCGATCACAGTCACCTATAGTGAAGCGGTGGAAGTGGATACAGTGAACGGCAGCCCGTTCATTGCATTCCATATCGGCGGTACCGGCTACCAGGCATCCTATGCTTCCGGCAGCGGCACCCCTGTGCTGAAGTTTTTGTACACCGTTGCTGCGAATGACGGGAACGGGGAATCTCTCGATCTCAGCGGGGCAGCAGCCATCGAGCTGAACGGCGGAACGCTGAAGGATGCCAGCGGTAATA
>NZ_JBHTJZ010000018.1:0-55664 GCF_042675905.1 Paenibacillus chungangensis
AAGACTTCTATGATTTCTGGGAATCCCGTCAAATCGGGTATGTCGGCAAATTAAAATGGACCAGTCGTCTTGCCCAGCAAGTAAGTGAATGTAAACACTGGACGCGCTTTGTTGATGAGGATTGGATCATCGAAGGGATTGTTCTGTTCTACAAAGCAAGTACTTGGCTCAAGACGCGGCGTGTGGCTGTCATTCGAAAGATGCAGCGTTACGCTGATGATCATCCACTGCTTGAGCTGGATACGTTCTGGCAATATGAAGCTATGGTCACAACAGAAAGCTGGGAAGCCATCGACGTATGGCGATTCTATAACCAACGCTGCTGTATGGAAAACTACATCAAAGAAGGAAAAAACGGTTTTGCAATCCACCGTATCGCAACACAATCCTTTGCTGCGAATGAGATGGATCTCTTGCTGAAACTGCTGGCTTACAATCTGTTCGAGCGCTTTAAGCTTCAATGTTGTGATCCGATTCAACGATCATTTACCATTCAGCGGTTTCGTCGGGAATTTATCCAGTGTGCTGGCGTACTCGTTCGAAGCGGTCGTCAGTTTACCTTGAAGCTGGCTGAGTCGTTCCAAAACCGCTGGGCGTGGCTTCGAATGGAACGAAAAAGTATTTTATTGGAATGATTGATAATCCCAAAATAAGTATTGGAAACTCCGTTGCCCCTTCATGTGGGGAGGGGGAAGTTGTCTGCAATTTCTACAAAGACTCTAAACTTGTTGAAAAATCACCACCATAACTGGATGATGTTTCCTATCCCGCTTTTAGGAGAAGCTTGTACTTATGCACTTTCGTAATTCAGGTTAATATAACATTCCAGTTCCAAACTTTTAAAAAACCCCAAAAACTCCAAAAAAACTTCATTATTTTTCCTCCGTTTTATTTCTAGATGTAATTTTTTGATAAATACGAATGATATGATAATAAGATTCATAAAATTTCTTTTATCCATCCAGAATTAAGAAAGCAAAAAAGTGCGCCAATCTTTGGTAGAATGGTGTTTGACTAGATCATTCTCAACACAAAAGAAAAAACCTTGATTTCTCAAGGTTTCTTGCTTGTATGCCGAGGACGGGAATCGAACCCGTACGGTGGTCACCCACCGCAGGATTTTAAGTCCTGTGCGTCTGCCAGTTCCGCCACCCCGGCACGGTAAATCCTTCTACAAATGGTGGGCCCTGAGGGACTCGAACCCCCGGCCAATCGGTTATGAGCCGACCGCTCTAACCAACTGAGCTAAGGGCCCTCGCTTCTATAAATGAGTACACATTTAGTCGAAAGTTTGGTTGCGGGGGCAGGATTTGAACCTGCGACCTTCGGGTTATGAGCCCGACGAGCTACCGAGCTGCTCCACCCCGCGTCATCCAATATTTGCAGAAGAATTTTAACGGCGACATAAAATAATATACTATATAAACAGTCTTATAGTCAAGCATTTTTTTCTAATTTCGTTTATGGCAAGTATCTGACTCCGTATCTTCCCTTTTTGGACCGGAATATTTCCGCTTCTTGCGGACAATCATAGCCGTAAATCCACCAATCGTTTTCCATACGCCTTAACAAGCAACCGGCCTGAAATTTCGTATCATATAGCCGAAGCCAATAGACCCATCTCAACATTGCCCTCTCCCTCACTTGCATCTTATCGGTTAACAATTAGATTACCCAAATACAGTCAATTGCAAGCATGATTTGTTCTTAGCATAACAGCGATTAGGGTATACTATAAGAAAGTAATGAACGAAGGAGCTGATGGGATGCAGTACGGTATAGCTATCTTCCCGGATCGAAGTGTCCAGGACGAAGCGAATAATTGGAGAATACGCTACGATCCGCATTACTGCCATATTCCGGCTCATATGACGCTTCGCGATCCGGAAGAATGGAACAAGGCGACGCTTGAGGCGGCCATCCGGCATTTAGAACAAGTAGCTACCGCTTTTCAGCCATTCACTGTTCATTTTAACCGTGTTTCCACCTTTTTCCCGGTCAATCATGTACTCTACTTCGCCCTTGAAGACCCTACTCCCGTTGAGAATCTTCATAACGCTATATGTGGGGGGCCGCTCGCATTATACGAGGAACGATACGTATTCACACCGCATGTCACCATAGGCCAGAATATGGCTTCTGATGAGCTACATGATATTTACGGTAACCTCCGCTTGAGAGAATTGTCCTTGACTTCGCATATCGATCGGTTTCATTTGTTATACCAGACGGAGCAAGGCGGTTGGACCTCTTATCAGTCGTTTCTGCTTGGAGAGGCGCCTCAAGCGCAATGAGACAAAAATCCGCAAGCGCCGAAACGCTTGCGGATCGTGGTTCTACTTATTCAGAAGCATTGTTCATTGAAGCAGAATTTTCCACTGCGGAGTCATTCGTAACAGCTTCGTCAACCGTAGTCTCCTCCGATGCCGCTTCGCCGCTAGCTTCTGTAGCTGTATCTTCTGCTGGCATCTCTTCCGTTACTTCTTCCGTCACTCTCGGCATTGGCATCGGTTCAATAACGCCGCCCTCACCAGGCATGCGCTGAAGGATTTCATTGCCCCTCACTTCCCATTCCGCAAGCGCTTGACGGGTATCCATCTCGCCGCTCAACACCTTCTGGAACATCTCCCGGCCAACGTTTTGCACTTCCCATATGCCTGGATTGTCTTGATAGATCCTTTCCTCGTCGACAGAGGACGGCGGAATCGGCTTAAGCGTCGTGAATGCATCGACGTTGTAATCCATACCCGCGATTGGCTTCAGGAATTGCTTGCGTGCAACCAGTTCATGCAAGCTTCTGGATTTCAGCTTCGCCCAATCCTCACTGTTGGAGAATTTGATGAAATCCCATGCGCCTTCCGGGTTAGGCGCCTTTGCGTTGATTCCCATCAGCTGGCTCAGATATATATTGCCGCCAATGTCCGGAGCGCTTGAATGCGTCGGCACCGTAACGACATCCCAGTCTACCATTTCGAAGTTTTCAATCTTGTCAGCGCTATCGTTCGCCCTTCTGAGCTCATTGATATAATAATAGCCGTCGATCGTCATCGCAACTTTGCCCTTCAGGAACAGATCGCCACCGAATGGATCGTACTGATATGAGCCGTCACTGGAGGCCATTTTACTATACATGAGTTGCATGAACTCTTCATCAGGAACGATATCTTCTTGGTACAACTTGTGAACGGTATCCCACGCATTGGCCCAGCCATCGCTGTTCACCAGCATTTTCTCGCCTTTGTCATCCCACATTTTCAGCTGCAAGCTCTCGCTATAACTCATTACGCTACTGAAGCCGTCGTTACTCCAGCGATTGAACGAGAAGCCGAATATCCGGTCCTCCCCTTCGCCGCTGCTCACTTGGCGAGCCAGGTTTAGAATATCAGTCCACTGCATTTTATCCTGCGGCGGCTCAATATTGTTGTCGGCGAAAATCTTCTTGTTGTAATAAAGCGCAGAAGAAGTGAAGGTAGGCGTTAAGGCGAATATCTGATTGTCACCGGCTTGCTTGATGCCTTCTATGACGGTGTCTACGTAATCCGTCAAATCGAATTCATCCTTCTGAATATGCGGATCAAGCGGCTGTAGCAAGTTGTCTTGCGTAAATCTCCGAAGCATACTGTAATCGATGACGACGACGTCAACGGGATTGTTGCCGGTCATAAGGTTTTTCATTTCCTCGTAAGGATTGGGCCGCTCTACTTCTTCACCGGGCTTCTGCTGCATATAACGCTGATCGTCGTAATTGACGGCCGTGACGATCTCGAACTGGACATTCGGATTCATCATTTCATACATATCCGTATATTGCTGGCGGAAGTAAGGCTCATTGTCGGGACCGCCATAGAGCACCCCGATACGCACAACCTGATTCTCCTGCTTGCCTGGATCGTTGCCACCGCTGCATCCGGCCAGCAAGCCTGTCGCCAGGACCAGCGACATGCCCGTTGCCGTCCACTTCTTCCACTTTATTCCTGTGCTATCATTACTCTTCATCTCGTTCTCCCCCCAATGATTTAGGTGACGTTATAATAATGCGCTCCCCGTCGAACTCCATCGACGCCTTGTCTTTGATGCCTAGCTCCGACAAAAATTCCTTCGGAACCTGCAGGCGGCCAACGCGATCGACGACAACATAGGCTTCATGCACTTGCTGCAAGCCTTTGCCTGGTGTCTGAGGCAACTCGCCGCCCTCGCCGATATTAGGATTGCGCTTAATAAACTCCGTGCTGGTCAACCCGTCGCGAATCGCCACGACGCGATCCACCTTGCTGGCCAGCGTCATATCATGCGTAACAATGACGATTGTAACGCCCAGCTCCTTGTTCAATCGGCGGAATATGCCCATAATTAGATCTGAAGTTGTCGTATCGACTGACCCCGTCGGCTCATCGGCAAGCAGCAGCTTTGGGCGGTTCGATAAGGATATTGCAATGGCAACGCGCTGCTGCTCGCCGCCGGAGAGCTGGTGCAGCTTATTGTGCATACGCTCCTTCAGACCCACCCACTCCAGCAATTGCTTTGCATATTCGCGATCCACTTTGCCGGAGAGAATCATCGGCATTTCCACATTTTCCAGCGCAGACAGATAAGGCAGCAGGTTCCGGGCATTGTTTTGCCAGATGAAGCCGACCGTCTCCCGCTTATATTTAACGAGATCCTCTTCCGTAATTTTAAGCAAGTCCCAAGGCCCCACCTTCACCTGTCCGGCGGAAGGACGGTCAAGACCGCCCAGCGTATTAAGCAGCGTCGACTTACCGCTGCCGCTATTGCCGATGATAGCCATTAGCTCGCCTTCTTCTACCTTCAGGTTCAAGCCCTGTAGAGCTACGACTTCCAAATCTTCCGTCTTGTATATTTTTACAAGACCTTCGCAATCAATCATTTGCTTTTAACGCTCCTCTCCCATTTTGACTGCCTGATGGACCTTCAGTCTGCGAATGTGAAGGAACAGAAGCATGGCGCCGATAAGCATCATAAAGCCGACAACGTAGAATAGCTGATTCGTATCGCTTGCATTGAAGACGACACGGAACGGCGGCACTGTCTCCGCCACATTCTCCGTCGTCTGCAGGAACGGCAGGAACAGTAAGCTGACTGCCTTCCCGATTAAGACGCCAAGACCGATCGCAAGACCTGCTGTGAACAGCTGCTCCAGCAGCAACATCCCGGTTAATTGCTTGCGGGATAAGCCCATCGCACGCAATACACCGAACTGAACGACTCGCCCGGACAGATTGAAGAACCAATACAGCACATAACCGGCTAGCGTTACGATGACCGATACGAGGAATCCTAGACTCAATATACCGAATACACCGCCTCGGGTCGGATGCTTCGATTGCGTAATCAATTCACTGCGCACATCCTCGAAAGATGCGATCTCAATATTCGCCTCTAGAAGCTTCTCCACAATTGGGGCCGCCGGAGCGTTCGGCTCCATCTTCAGCCATACCTCGTAAGGCATGATCGGCAGCTGATCATACAGATAGTCCAGATTAGCAATCAGGAATGGCGCCTGATCCGGATAGAGAGTAGGCCAATAAGGCAAGATGCCCATGACGGTGAACTCAACCATGCCGTCCGTAAAGCCGACTGATATGATATCGCCTAGCTTCAGCTGATACTTCTCCGCAACGCCGGAAGGGATAATTGCTCCGTGCTCGTAAGTGCCCATATTGTTCAAGAAGATATTGGGATGGTACGGGAACAAATCGTTACGGAACCAAGCCACTTCTGCAAAATCAACATTGTCTATACCCAGAATATTGCCTTGACCGATTGATTTACCGGAGATTATGACATTGCCTTTCGTCTTCAGGACGCGGGCCGCATGCTCCACACCTTCAAGCGAACGGAATATCTCGAACGGCGGTTCGTTGTACAGAATGCGTGTCGGCGGGTTGCCCCCTTGATTGCCGGGATTGCCCTGGTTGCCAGGATTGCCTGAATTCTGCCCATCGCCTTGTCCGGGCGGCTTCGCTTCTGGGGTTCCATCCCATATCGTCTGAATGATAACGTCCGAACCGTATTTGTAAAGCGTTCGTTCTGTTGAATTCAGATCGATCGTACGCGCTGCCGAAGCATTGTATACGCCGAGCCCGAGCGTCAATACAAGCAATATCATAAGCGGATAATAGCCTTTCGACGAACGCGAGAGCTGTGTCAGCGTCAAGTACAGCGGCACGGGGAGAAACTTCCTGCCGAGCCAGTTGAACAGCTTGAGCAGCCATGGGAACAAGCGTAAGAAGAACAAGCCCAGCGCGAATATGGCGAGCGCCGGAACAAAGAACAGGAACGGCTGCACGTTCAGCTGATCCGTCGTCATTCCCGTCTGGAACGTCAGCATCTGCCTCTCATTGAACATATACCAGCCATAGCCCGCCGCGCCAAGCAGCAGCACATCGAGGAACCAGCGCTGCCATACCGGCTTGCGGTCGGAGCGAGCAAGCTCCTGCTTGTAATTCACGATAGAAGCACGAGCGTAGATAATGGCTGGAATGACGGTTGCCAGTATAGCGAGCACCACCGCTGAGACGCCTGCAATGATCGCCTCCGTCGAGAAGCCGACAGGTATCGACTTTCGGTTCACGAACGACAGGAAGCCGTCGGCCGAGCCGATGCTCTTCGCCATGAACCAGCCGATGAACGGGCCTGCCGCCAGCGCGATGGCTCCCAGCAATAGTCCTTCCAGCAGATAAATAAGAATAATCTGCCGAGTGCCGGCGCCGCGGCTACGCAGTACGGCGATATCGCTGCGCTGCTTGTCGAGCGATTGTCGCGCATTCATCGCGATAAAGAAAAATACCATGGCGATCATCGGCGCCGCCAGCGTAAACAGCAGCGTCTGCAGCTGCAAGCTCTGCTTCTTGAATTCCGTCAGCGTATCTGCGAACGACAACTCCACTCGCGTATCCTTCAGGCGCTGATACAATTCAATGTTCATTCGCTCCAGCGTCTTGCCCAGCGGCGTTAGCTGACTCGTCTGAATCTCAGATAGATCGAACGCATAATACCAGACCGCATTATGAATTGGGATATTCAATTGCTTCAGAAGCGTCTGCTGGAACGCTTCTTCATGAATAAGCAGCGAGCCCAGCATGCCTTCCAAGCCTTGATACCAATAAGGATCGGAGTCGTTAAGCGGAGTGAAGGCGCCGACAATCTTCACCCGGAGCGTCAAGTTAAGACCGCCGTATACGGGATATTCGAATATATCGCCGATATGCACATCGTTGCGATACATGGCTTCCTCCAGCATGACGGCTTCAATCAGATCTGTACCCCCTGCCCCGTCCTTGAACCATTGTCCCTGTGCAATCTCGACCTGCTCCTTCAGGCCAGACATTGACTGCAAGGACAGCAGCCGATTCCGTCCTGCATCGACCTTCGATGGATCTTCCGGCACCACCTCCGAGCTGCGGATCGAATAATTCTGAACGAGTGCGTCATAAGCGAACCCGACGTCTTGCGGAATCTGTTCGTTAATATACGTCTCCACTTCCGTCAGATCGGACAGCTCCGTCTTCTCGCCAGGTGTTGACTGATAGCGGATGAGCAGCGAACCAGCCGGCAGACCGGTGCTCTTCTCTTGCAGTTGCTTCGCTACCACACGCTTAAGCGCGCCGTCCGCGTACATCGGAATGCTTGTTGCGAACGCAACCGCCATAATCAAGCCCGCCAGCGTACTTAACGTCATCCATTTGGTGTTCCACATTTTTCGGAATAGAAATTTTAGCAGCGGGATTCCCATAAGCTATCGACCTACTACTTTCTGGCCGGGTTTCAGTCCTTGCAAGATTTCGACGTCCGTCGCAGTCTGCTGCCCCACTTCAACATCTACTTCTGCTTTGTTGCCCTCTTTGTCTATCACTTGAACATATGTACGAGATCCAATATTGCGCAGGGCAGCCGGCGGGATGACAATCGCATTCTCGGTCCGCTTCGTAATGACATGAATGGAGACCGGGGTACCTCGATTCAGATCCTTGGGCAGCTTCGGAATGTCCACAAGCATGAAGTCCTCGGGACGTTCCGGCTTATTATTGTTGTTCGGGTTCGGATAACCGTTATTGTTATCGTTCTCCGTCGACTTCACTGGCAGCTGCTTCACCTTGCCTTCGAAAGCCCCTACACCGCTAATGCTGACGAGAACCTCCATGCCCGGCGCCACCTTCTCCAGCTCCGTCTTGGTCAGCTTGGCCGCGGGTGTGATCAAGCCAGTGTCAGCGACGATCGCTACCGGGTCGTAAGCTTTAATGGAATCGCCCTTTTGCACGCTCAGAGATACAACGGTGCCGTCGAACGGCGCATACAGTGTTGCCTTGTCGATCTCCTCTTGCTTATCTACCAGTTGCTGACGTTTCTCCTCGAACGAGATGCGAAGCTCCTCGAATGCCATCGGGTCCATCTCGTCTCGCTTGCGCAAATTCTCCTTCATCGCATTTTCTTCCCGCTGGAAGGCGATCCTCTCCAGTCTGAGCGACTTTTCCAGATCAGAGACGTCCAATTCTCCGATAAGATCCCCCGTCTTCACTTTATCGCCGCTCTTCACATACAGTTCTTTCAGACGCGCGTCTTTCGTAAAGTACAGTGTCTCCTCCTCCATAGAGATCAGCTTGCCAATGACCTGAACTTTTGTTTCCAGCGTCTTTGTCTTCACTTCGTATTCTGGCTTTTGTGATATTTTCGGCGGGGTAATAATTGGAATCTGCTCCTCTTCTTTCTCCGATGGGAGCAACGAGCACCCGCTTGCGACTAGTAGGGATACACTCATAACGGCAATCAAGGAACGTTTATATAAACTTCCCGTCCACCATTTCATAGACATGGTCGGCAACCTCCATAATTGTAGGATCATGTGTAGTCATGCAAATAGATACATTTTCTGTTTCGATAATATTTTGAAATACCGACATAATTTGCGCAGACATTGCGGTATCCAGCTCTGCGGTCGGCTCATCCGCCAACAGCAGGATCGGACGATGAGCGATCGATTTGGCAATGGCAACGCGCTGCTGCTCACCGCCTGACAACTCAAAAGGACGATGATGCATGCGCTTCGCCAGCCCTACCAGCTCCAGGCATTCCTCCACGCGCTTCTTCCACTCCGATCGCGGCTTGCCTGCCATGCGGAGCGACAGCTCTACATTCTCGTAAGCGGACAACAGGGGCATAAGTGCAAACGCCTGGAAAATAAACCCCATCTCTCTACGCCTCACCAGCGTTCGTTCATCGTCACTCATCTTGCTGAACGGCAAGCCATTAAACCATATCTCGCCTTTGCTAGGCGTATCCAGACCGCCCAGACAATTCAGCAGTGTCGTCTTGCCGGAGCCCGATCTGCCCTTGAGCATCACCAGTTGACGCGGCTTGATATCCATCTGTATGCCCTTCAATACGTGAAGGGTGCTTCCGCCCACAGGGAACGACCGTTCAACCATGTTGACGGCCATCAGCTTCTCATTGGTATCGTTGCTAGCTCCCGACGCCCTTGCGCGATGCTCTTTCTCGGAGTGGTTACTGTGGTCACTGCGAGAACCCAGTTCATCAGCAGTATGGGTATCCTCTCTTTTCTTTGTATCGGTCATACTCTGCACTCTCCACCCCTTCTACTCTTCATTTCATAATTCTAATCTTACCACCATAGACGTTGATATGGCGCAAAAAGTTACTGCAACCGACAACAACTTGCGAACATTTTTTACGAATATTCGAAATAGGATGATAAAAGCTGTACAGAATGAGGATGCATTCCGTACAGCCGGAGTTTATTATTTCACTTTAAATTGATCTACCGCTTCGTTCAGCTGAAGAACGACCTCGTTGAGCCCGTCTGCCGACGCCGAGATACTTTCTATGAGCGCGAGCTGTTCTTCGGTAGCGGCAGCTACACTATCAGCCTTTTCCATATTGCGTGAAGCACTCGTAGCACTCTCCGCTACCGACGCGCTTACTTGCTCGGAGCCGGCCGACAACTGCTCGGTTATTGCCGAATTCTCCTGAAGCTGCTCGGATACTTTAGTAATCGCCGTAATAATAGAATGAAGATTTTCACTTACGTCGCCGAGCCTTGCACTGCTATTCTCTACCTCCTCCATCGTTCGACTCATATAGCCGGACGCATTGGATATGTCACTGCGCGTCATACTCACTAGCTGATCGATTCGTTCCGCAGACTGCAGCGAGCTGGCGGCAAGCTTTCGGATTTCATCCGCTACGACGGCGAAGCCCTTTCCATGCTCGCCTGCCCTAGCTGCTTCTATCGAGGCGTTCAATGATAATATATTCGTCTGGTTGGAGAAGGCCGTAATATTCTCCACGATCGTTCCAATATCCTTTGAGCGCTGCTCCAGCGTTCCAATCACGGTCGACAGCTTGCCAATGACGCTCTTCACTTCCAACATTTGCTCCGACAGGCCAGACAACACAGCTTGTCCTTGATCCGCTTGCTCAGTCGTGGCGCTAGCTTCATCCGCTACTGCGGAAGTGTTCTCAGCAATGCGGTTCACTCCTGCCGTCATCTCTTCAATCGCACGCGCGATTTCATCGGCGCCTCTGGCTTGCCGTTCCGAGCTGCCGGCTACTTCTTCGATCTGACTAGCCACATGTTCGGCGGCGGCCGACGATTCCCTGGACACGCTTGACAGCTTCCCTGCTGATTCATTGACGCGCGCCGTACTGTGTTTAATACCAGATATAAGATCCTTCATGGCGTCGATCATGCTGTCTACGGAACGGGATATGTCTCCCAGCTCATCCTTGGAATAATATTGTTCCGCTGTCGTAGTCAGGTCACCTTCACTCACTTTCTTCGTTTTATTCATGACATTTCTGACCGTGACCATTATCTTCCATACAACATATAACATAAATACAATTAATAACACGGTAACGACTGCCATCCCAATGAAAAAAGACAATTGTGTCCCCTTTAGCTGCTCGTCTATATCCGTTAGTGTATCATAAGCGTATTTGTCCAGCACTTCGCTGATCTGATTCATTCCTTCTCGGCCATTTTGAAAGTGCTCATCGTAAACGCTGGCCAGCAACTTCGCATTCCCGTCACCAGTTGCCTTTAGCACTTCCTCGTACCAGATCGTAAACTGATCAATCGACAGATCGAAGGTGTCTTGCAGTGTTTTACCGGAATTTTCATACGTAAGACCAAGGAGCTCGTGCTTATCCAATAACGCTTTCGCCTCTTCTACACGGTTGAAGACCTGATTCCGGTTCTCCGTCAAGTCAGCCAAATTCGCTTCCTGCTCCGATGCTTGAGCATTTCCTGATTCCAATCTCAAATAAGCGACATAGGCTTGATACATGTCACGGTCCGCATTTAATATAAGCGATTCCACCTTGGCAGTTGATTCGTATATCGAACTTGACATTTGCACGAATATCGCTCGGTTTTCCCCAAGGAGGTACAGCCCTGTAAACAAGTAAACCAAAATTGGCACCATGGCCAGCATTAACAATTTCACACGCAACGTTAATCTCACCCGAAAGACCCCTTTTCGTTAAAATTAATCCTGATATTTATATCGGAAATAATAAAAAAAGAGTGAACCCTGCTGATGATCATCAGCAGGGTTCACTCTCTTTTCGCTTGCAACGATTCGTTATTTACCAAATGACTGTGGATCTTTGCGCCACGCCTGCAGTGCGGCAACGTCGGATTCAGCCACTTTGCCCAGCTTCACCGCCGTATCAATCAACGCAGAATAATTAGAGAGCGTCTCCAGCGGCATATTTTCTTGCAGAAAAGCATCGGAAGCCTGCTGGAACTGATAAGTGAAGATTGCCAGCACTGCCAGCACTTCCGCACCTGCTTCGCGCACAGCGAGCCCCGCTTTCAACGAGCTTCCACCGGTGGAGATCAAATCCTCAATTACAACAACTTTTTGTCCCGCCATGATGCGGCCTTCGATCTGATTGCCCTTACCGTGGCCTTTCGCCTTATCGCGAATGTAAGCCATAGGCAAATTCAGCTTCGACGCCACCCATGCGGCATGAGGAATACCGGCGGTGGAAGTGCCTGCGATAACCTCCGCCTCGGGGTAACGTTCCTTAATGAGTGAGACGAATCCCTCCGCAATCATATCGCGGATGTCGGGATATGTCATCGTCAGACGATTGTCGCAATAGATCGGAGACTTCAGTCCTGACGTCCATGTGAAGGGCTCATTCGGCGACAGAGCAACCGCTTCTATGTCCAGCAAGCGCTCTGCAATTTTGTTCGGAAGCTCCGTCAACGTTGTACTACTCAATTCCGATCAACTCCTCCAGAATAGATTCAAGCGCCGCTCTCGGGTCCTGGGCCGCTGTAATCGGACGACCGATGACCATATAGTCGGTGCCTTGGCGCAGCGCTTCTCCCGGCGTCATAATACGCGACTGGTCTCCAGCCGCAACACCGAGAGGACGAATGCCTGGCGTGACCGTCTTGAAGGAAGCGCCGCATGCCGACTTCACGGCGATTACCTCGGATGGAGCGGCGACGACGCCGTCCAGCCCGCTGGCATGCGCCTGCTCCGCATATCGGAGAACGGCTGCCTCCACAGAACCGCTTATGCCGATCTCTTCGTTCATCATCGTCTTACTGGTGCTGGTAAGCTGCGTGACCGCAATGACATCAGGCTTCTTCTGCCCGGTTCCGATCGCCGCATCCACGCCTTCCAGCGCCGCTTCCATCATCGCTCTGCCGCCGGCGGCATGGACATTGAACATGTCCACGCCCAGACGCGTCACACTTCCCGATCCGCCCTTAACCGTATTGGGAATATCGTGCATCTTCACATCGAGGAACACATGATAGCCCTGTTCCTTCAACGATGCCACGAAGGAAGGGCCAGCAGCGTAGAACAGCTGCATGCCCACCTTCATGTAACAGGGAATGCCTTGCAATTGCTTGATCAGCGTCTCCGCGGCAGCCGAGTCGGGATAGTCAAGCGCGACCATAACCTTTTTGGCGGCTTGTTCTCTTGTCAATGCCATAGCTGATTCCCCCTCTTACTTCTGCAGAACCGGCATAGAGCGAGAGGAGAAGTTGATCGTCTCCAGCATGACCAGCAATGCGCGAACCGTATCCAGCGAGGTCAAGCATACGACGCCGTTCTCTACCGCTTCACGACGAATCCGGAAGCCGTCGCGCTGCGGCGTCTTGCCTTTCGTCAATGTGTTGACTACGATCTGCACGCTGCCTTCGCGCACGAGATCCAGAATGTTCGGCGAACCTTCGCTCAGCTTCTTCACTTGCGTCACATGCAATCCAGCTTGCTCCAGGGTGGCAGCCGTTCCGCCTGTCGCGTAGATCTTATAACCGATATTGGCGAAGCCGCGCAGCAATTCCGTCGCTTCTTCCTTATCCTTGTCAGCTACCGTCGCGACGATCGAGCCTGCGGCAGGTATTTTCATGCCTGCGCCGATCAATCCCTTGTACAGCGCCTTCGCGTATTGAACGTCGCGGCCCATCACTTCGCCCGTCGATTTCATCTCCGGCGTCAGGGTCGGATCGACGCGGCGCAGCTTGGCGAAGGAGAATACCGGCACCTTCACCGATACATATTCATCTTCAGGCCACAAGCCGTCCACATAACCGTTGTCCGCCAGCTTCTCGCCCAGGATGGCGCGCGTCGCCAGATTGGCCATCGGCAGATTCGTCACCTTGCTCAGGAACGGCACTGTACGGGAGGAGCGTGGATTCACCTCAATCACATACACTTGCTCGTTGTGAATGACGAACTGAATGTTAACCAGACCGATTACTTTCAATTCCTTCGCAATCTTGACCGTTACATCAACAATCTGCTTCTTGATCTCTTCCGACAGCGATTGCGGCGGATAGACTGCGATGGAGTCGCCAGAGTGAACGCCAGCGCGCTCCACATGCTCCATGATGCCAGGAATGAGAACCGTATCTCCGTCGCAGATCGCGTCGACTTCCGCTTCCTTGCCCAGCATGTAGCGGTCGATTAGAACAGGATGCTCCGGATTGATCTTGACTGCTTGCTCCATGTAGCTCAGCAGCTCCTGATCCGAATAGACAATCTCCATAGCGCGTCCGCCCAGGACGTAAGACGGGCGAACAAGCACAGGGTAACCAAGCTTCTGTGCGGTTACGACCGCATCATCAACCGTAGTGACCGTGCTTCCTTCAGGCTGAGCGATGCTCAGCTTGCGAAGCAGCGCTTCGAACTTCTTCCGGTCTTCCGCCGAGTCGATGCTCTCTAGGCTGGAGCCCAGAATACGAACGCCCGCTTTCGCCAGCGGCGCCGCCAGATTGATAGCCGTCTGTCCGCCGAACTGCACGATAACGCCGATCGGCTGTTCTTGCTCAATGACGTTCATGACATCCTCGAAGAACAGAGGCTCGAAGTATAACCGGTCGGAAGTGCTGAAGTCGGTCGATACCGTCTCAGGGTTATTGTTAATAATGACCGCTTCATAGCCGGCCTTCTGAATTGCCCATACCGCGTGAACAGTGGAGTAGTCGAATTCGATGCCCTGACCGATCCGGATAGGGCCGGAACCCAATACCAACACCTTCTGCTTGCTCGTCTCCGTCACTTCGTTCTCCACTTCATAAGTAGAGTAATAGTAAGGCGTAGTTGCTTCGAACTCGGCCGCGCAAGTGTCAACCATCTTGTAGACCGGCTTGATGTTGTTCTCCTGACGGAAGCTTCTCACTTCAGCTTCGATGGTATGGTTGCCGCTCGGGAAGCCTTCCTTGCGAATTTCTGCAATAGAGCGGTCAGAGAAGCCCATCCGCTTCGCCTCATACAACGTTTGGACAGACAGGGTCGCTTCCTTGCGCAGTCGATCCTCGAAGGCCACGATTGCGGCGATTTTGTCCAGGAACCACCAGTCGATGTTTGTTATATCTTGAATATCCTGAAGCGCATAGCCGCGGCGGAACGCTTCCGCGACAAGGAACATGCGCTCATCATCTGGTTTCTCCATACGATGGCGGAGCGTCTCGTCGTCCAGCTCTGCAGCTTCCTTCAGATGCAAGCGGTGTGCGCCGATCTCCAGTGAGCGGACAGCCTTGTGAATCGATTCCTCGAACGTGCGTCCGATCGCCATCACTTCGCCGGTCGCTTTCATCTGCGTGCCCAGCTTGCGATTGGCGTCCACGAATTTATCGAACGGCCAGCGCGGGATTTTCGATACGATATAATCCAACGTCGGCTCGAAGCAAGCGTAGGTCTGACCCGTAACCGGATTGACCAGCTCGTCAAGCGTATAGCCTACAGCAATCTTAGCTGCCATCTTCGCGATGGGATACCCCGTAGCCTTGGAAGCGAGCGCAGATGAACGGCTGACGCGAGGATTCACCTCGATGACATAATATTGATAGCTATGCGGATCCAGCGCGAACTGGACGTTGCAGCCGCCTTCGATATTCAGAGCGCGAATGATCTTCAGAGATGCCGAGCGCAGCATCTGATATTCGCGGTCGGACAGCGTCTGGGAAGGCGCTACGACGATGCTGTCTCCGGTATGAACGCCGACAGGGTCGAAGTTCTCCATGTTGCAGACGACGATACAATTGTCGCCCGCGTCGCGCATAACCTCGTATTCCACTTCCTTCATGCCTGCAATCGACTTCTCGATCAGACATTGGCTGATCGGGCTGTAGCGAATGCCGGAAGCGACCACCTCGCGCAGCTCTTCTTCGTCTGCGCAGATGCCACCACCTGTGCCGCCAAGCGTATAAGCAGGACGAACAATAATGGGATAGCCGATCTCATTGGCGAATGCAACCGCGTCTTCAACTGTTGTGACGATGTCGCTTTCAGGCACCGGCTGCTCCAGCTCACGCATCAGCTCACGGAACAAGTCGCGATCCTCCGCCTTCTCGATAGCCATAAGCTGCGTACCAAGCAGTTGTACATTCTCCTGCTCGAGAACGCCTGCCCGCGCCAGTTCTACCGCCATGTTCAGGCCTGTCTGGCCGCCCAGCGTCGGCAGCAGGCCGTCAGGACGCTCCTGACGAATGATTTGGGAGACGAAGTCTAGCGTAATCGGCTCGATATACACCTTGTCCGCCATATTCGTATCCGTCATGATGGTTGCAGGGTTGCTGTTGATTAAGACAACCTCGTAGCCCTCTTCCTTGAGAGCTTGGCACGCTTGCGTGCCGGCATAGTCGAATTCTGCCGCTTGTCCGATGACAATCGGTCCGGAGCCGATCACCAGAATTTTTTTCAGCTTATTATTTTTGGGCATATTGTAACTCTCCTTTCAGCGTCTCCGATAGCAAGACTTGACGAGGTTTTTGCGGGTTGTTGGCTTTATAATCTGCGATCATGTCCAAGAACTTGTCGAACAGATAGCTGGAGTCGTGTGGGCCGGGAGCCGCTTCTGGATGATACTGCACCGAGAATGCGGGATATTGCTTGTGCTTAAGTCCTTCAATCGTCTTGTCGTTATTGTTGATATGCGTAACTTCCAACTTCGTGTCGGAGATCGAAGATTCCAGAACGGTGTAGCTATGGTTCTGCGAAGTGATATAGCAGCGGTTCGTCGCCAGTTCTTTAACGGGATGGTTGCCGCCGCGATGGCCGAACTTAAGCTTGGTCGTATCCGCTCCGCATGCCAGGGCGAACAACTGATGCCCGAGGCAGATACCGAAGATCGGATACTCGCCCAGCAGCTCCTTAATCATCGCTATGGCATGCGGCACATCCTTCGGATCCCCAGGGCCGTTGGACAACTGGATGCCGTCTGGCGCCAGACGGCGAATCTCATCCGCAGTCGTATTGTGAGGAACGACAACTACATCACAGCCGCGCTTTGTCAGTTCGCGCAGAATGCCGTTCTTCGAACCGAAGTCGACAAGCACGATACGCGCGCCGTTGCCTGGGCTAAAGAATAGATTCTTCGTAGATGTACGGGCGACCTGATCTCTCATCTGGCTTGTAGCGGCCAGACGCTCTTGTAGCTCTTCCAGCTTCTCATTACCGGTCGTCAGCAGTCCCCGCATCGTTCCGTAATGGCGCAGCTTGCGAGTCAGCATGCGTGTGTCGATGTCGCTGATACCAGGAATACCATGCTCCTTCAGCAGTTGTCCTAGCGAATATTGAGCGCGCCAGTTGCTCGGTACGGGCTCATGACGGCGAACGACGAAGCCGTGAATAAAGGGGTGGATCGACTCGAAGTCATCGCGGGTAATCCCGTAGTTGCCGATGAGCGGATACGTCATTGTGATGATCTGCCCGCAGTAGGACGGATCGGAGAGCACCTCCTGATAGCCTGTAATCCCTGTATTGAATACAACCTCTCCTGCCATTTCGGTCTCTGCACCGAAGGACAGGCCGGTGAATAATGTGCCATCTTCCAACAATAGTCTAGCTTGCATCCCTTTCACTCCTCCAGTTGTTAATGATCTTCTTGATACTTGTCTATTCGCTCCATACCAATTTGCCGTCTACAATCGTCGCAATCGGCCAGCCCTTCAAGCTCCAGCCGCCGAACGGAGTATTCGTCCCTTTGGAGAGGAACGAAGTGGGATCTACAGCACGCTCGCTCGTCAGATCTACGATCGTCAGGTCGGCAGGCGCTCCAACTTCAAGCCGCCCCGAGTTCAGTCGGAATACGCGGGCCGGATCGGATGTCATCCGCTGCAGCAAGAAGCCGAGCGTCCAACGTCCCGTCTCTACGAATTTCGTATACAGCAGCGGGAATGCCGTCTCGAAGCCGACAATTCCGAACGGCGCCAGATCGACTCCGCGCGCTTTCTCCTCGGCGCTGTGCGGCGCATGGTCCGTTACGATCATGTCAAGCGTACCGTCCTCCAGCGCTTCGATGACCGCCTGCACATCGCGCGGCGAACGCAGCGGTGGGTTCATCTTCCAGTTCGCATCGTTCAGCCCCGGGATATCCTCATCCGACAGCAGCAGATGGTGAGGACACACTTCCGCCGTCACCCGAATGCCGACTTGCTTGGCTAGTCTGATCAGGCGTACAGATTGCTCCGTGCTGACATGGCAGACGTGGTAATGTACGCCTGTCGCCTCGGCCAGCAGCACATCGCGGCCGACGTGTATCGCTTCGGATTCATTCGGAATCCCCTTCATGCCGTGCTTCCGTGAGAATTCACCTTCCGTCGCCCATGCGCCTTTCACCAGTGAGTCGTCCTCGCAGTGAGCAATTACCGGCATATCCAGCGATTGTGCCAGTGCCATTGCATCCTTCATCATCTGTGCATTCTGCACACCGACACCGTCGTCGGTAAAGCCAATCGCTCCAGCTTCCTTTAAGGAAGCGAAATCCGTCAATTCCCGTCCAAGCTCGCTCTTCGTGATCGCTGCGTACGGAAGCACCTTGACTATCGCTTGGTCCCTCGCCTTGTCTACGATATAGCGCACCGTCTCCGCCGTGTCCGTAACAGGACGCGTATTCGGCATGCAAGCGATCGTCGTGAAGCCGCCCTTTGCCGCCGAGCGCGAACCGCTCTCGATATCTTCTTTATATTCGAAGCCGGGATCGCGGAGATGGACGTGCATGTCGATAAAGCCGGGAGAGAGCAGCTTGCCGTCCGCATCGATCGTCTCGGAGCCGCCCGCGTCGACAGACTCGGAACCGTTCACGATCGATGCGATTACTCCTTCTTCGATTCGTACATGCTTCCTCTCCAGCTCACTCCGCTCCTCGTTCCACACACTAGCATTCATGATCCATAAAGACATTCACGATTCCCCCTACCAGTCTTTAGTATGAACAAACTTTTATTTATCCGAACGCTCTTTCGATAACGGCCATTCTGACCGGTACGCCATTCTCCATCTGAGGGAAAATACGCGATTGCGGATGCTCGACAAGCTCGTCATCGATCTCCACATTGCGATTGACGGGCGCGGGATGCATGATGATCGAATGGCTTGCGATCTGTCTCGCCCGCTCCACCGTCAGGCCATACTGCTCGCGGTATTGTTCCGCGGAGGTGATCATGCCCTTCTCGTGCCTCTCCAGCTGAACGCGCAGCATCATGATCACATCGGCCTTCAGCGCTTCATCGATGGAGATATAAGGCGCATCCAGCTCCGGCGCGACCATATTCGTCGGTGCGCAGAAGCTAACCTTCGCACCAAGCTTGCGCAACGCGTACAGATTGGAGCGCGCAACGCGGCTGTGAAGAATATCGCCGACAATCGCCACATTCAACCCTCTTATATCGCCGAATTGCTTGCGCATCGTGTATAGATCGAGAAGCGCTTGAGTAGGATGCTCGTTATTGCCGTCTCCCGCATTGATCAGCGGTACTTTAATTCGCTCCGCTAGCTCCGCCAGCACGCCGATCGGCTTCAGCCGTATAATACCGACGTCGATGCCCATCGATTCCAGCGTCCTGACCGTATCATAGATGGATTCGCCTTTCTGCACGCTGGAAGCGGCCGCCGAGAAGTTAATGACTTCGGCTCCTAGCCGCTTCTCCGCCACTTCGAAGGAGAAGCGGGTGCGAGTGCTGTTCTCGAAAAACATATTTGCCGCGAACTTCCCCTTCAGCTTATCGTGCACCTTCTCGACATGTTGTTCCCAGTATGCCGCACGATCCAGTATGGACAGGATTTCGTCCGCATCCAGCTGCTTGAGCCCCAGCAGACTCCTCGTTCCCGTTGTTGTCATCGTCATTTGGCAAGCCCCCTCTGATGTTTAATCGTCACTCTGTCCATCAGGTCGATCTCACTTAAGAAAACCTGAATTTGCTCTTGCTTGGAGGTAGGTACGTTCTTGCCAACAAAGTCGGGTCTGATCGGCAGCTCACGATGGCCGCGATCGACAAGCACAGCCAATTGCACGCTCTGCGGTCTTCCGCTGTCCATAATTGCATCTAGCGCCGCGCGTATCGTTCGTCCCGTATACAGAACATCATCGAACAAAATGACTCTCTTGTCCCTAACTGACAGCTTTGCGTTATTCGCGGCGCCCGGTTCAGCCGCCGCTTCAACACACATGGAAGTGACTTCCAGTCGATCGTCGCGATAGGAGGTAATGTCCAGCTCCTGAACTGGCACCGGCTTGCCTTCAATTTCCGCTATGCGTTCCGCTATTCGCTCAGCCAGATAGATGCCTCTGGTGCGAATGCCGACGATGACACAATTCTCGATTCCCTTGTTCTTCTCGACAATCTCATGGGCAATGCGCGTCAGCGCCCGTCTGATTGCCGCTTCATCCATAATGATCAAGTGTTCAGCTTCCGTCATAACCGAGAACTCCCTTCTCTGGCTTGTTCACCATTGCCCGCCGGCAGCGTCGCACAAAAAACTCCTTGCGGCAAGCGCAAGGAGTTGTGAGATTCAGCCTGAAGAAACGCACCTTCCCCAGTACTCATCCATCAAGAGATACTGTGCGAAGACGCTTCGTTCTTCTTCTTATTGACCTGTGAATCACGCTACCTTGCCAGCCTCACGGGACTGAGTTAAAGGTACTGCTTCGTATCATTAGAATTATCCCACGTTCGACATGTTCTGTCAAGCTTAGATCCGTTACTTCTATAAGGCCAGCTTGCGGATGCGCTCCACTGCCTTCTCTGTATTCTCACGACTGCCGAATGCCGTAAGTCGGAAGTATCCTTGACCGCTCTGTCCGAAGCCGACGCCCGGCGTGCCCACAATGTTCGCCTCTGTCAGCAGCTTGTCGAAGAACGTCCACGAATCCAGGCCCTGCGGCGTCTTCAACCATAGATATGGCGCATTTACCCCTCCGTATACATCCAGTCCCAGCGATGCGAGTCCGTCGCGGATCGTCTCCGCATTGGACATATAAGATCGGACGAGAGACGCAATCTGCTCCTTGCCTTCGGGCGAATAGATTGCGGCAGCTCCGCGCTGTGTTACATAGGATACACCATTGAATTTCGTTGTATGCCTGCGGTTCCACAGGTCGTTGATAAGTACATCATTGCCGCTGGCGTCGAATCCCTTCAGCTCGCGCGGCACGACCGTATAGGCGCAGCGGACGCCGGTGAATCCGGCTGTCTTGGAGAAGCTGCGGAACTCAATCGCCACTTCCCTGGCCCCCTCCACCTCATAGATGCTATGCGGAACGTCAGCTTCCTGAATGAAGGCTTCGTATGCGGAATCGAACAGAATAACGCACTTGTTCGCCCGAGCGTAGTCGACCCATACCTTCAGCTCGTCTTTGGTAAGCGTCATTCCCGTCGGGTTGTTCGGATAGCACAAGTAGATCAAATCCACGTTGTCCTTGGGAAGACTTGGCTTAAACGCGTTTTCAGCAGTACAGTCCAAATATACAATATTGTCAAATCGCTTCGCTGCTTCATTATATTTGCCGGAGCGGCCAGCCATCACATTCGTATCCACATAGACGGGATAGACAGGGTCTTGAACGGCAATGATACTGTCCGCACTGAAAATCTCTTGGATATTGCCGACGTCGCATTTGGAACCGTCGCTGACGAATATCTCGTTACCAGCGAGCTCGACGCCTCTAGTCTTATAATCGTGTTCGATTATGGCGTTGATGAGGAAATCGTAGCCTTGCTCCGGCCCGTATCCGCGGAAGGAGTGAGGTGCGGCAAGTTCGTCGACTGCGCTATGCATAGCTTGAATGACCGCATTGGGTAAAGCTCTCGTCACATCTCCGATTCCGAGACTAATGATCTCCGCATTGGGGTTATCTGCGATATATTTCGTTCGCCGCTTGGCAATCTCGGAGAACAAATAGCTGCCCTGCAGCTCCAGAAAGTTTTCATTAATGTGCGTCATATTGGAATCACCTATCCTTATTCATTATTATCCTCATCATGTCAAGAATAACGCAGAAAGCGGTCTGCCATAATGAATAATATGAGCAAAAGTTTGCACTATTTGTTTTTGCCAAGCACACCACCGCATTCTTCGAACAGAAAAAAGAAAGCTTACGACTTGCGCAAGCTTTCCAACACATGCTTCATATCCTGAGGCATATCAGCCCGAAACTCCAACCGTTCCCCGCTTCGAGGATGGGTAAAACCCAATACACCAGCATGCAGAGCCTGTCCATCCAACACGACCGTCTTGCTCCTACCGTACACCGGATCGCCTGCAAGGGGATGGCCGATGTATTTCATATGGACGCGAATTTGATGCGTTCTCCCCGTCTCCAGCTGCAGCTCTACGAGCGTATAGCCAGCGAGCCGTTCCAACACAGCGAAGTGGGTGACGGCTTCCTTCGCTCCCCTGTCTGTCACGGTAAACATCTTGCGGTCATGCGGGTCCCGGCCGATTGGCGCATTGATCGTACCATTGTCATGCGGCAGATCGCCATGAATGAGTGCCACATATTTGCGAGTTACAGAGTGCTCCTTCAGCTGCTCCGCCAAAGAATGATGGGCCAGATCGTTCTTGGCAGCCATTAGCAAGCCCGTCGTATCCTTGTCGATGCGATGCACAATGCCAGGACGCAGCAACCCGTTAATGCCGGACAGATCTCGGCAATGATGCATCAATGCATTAACCAGCGTACCGGTCATATGCCCGGGCGCGGGATGCACGACCATGCCGCGCGGCTTGTTCACGATAATAACGTCGGAATCCTCATAGACGATATCCAACGCTATGGCCTCAGCCTGAATCTCCGCCGCTTCCGGTTCCGGCAGCTTCAGCTCCACACGATCGGATGTCGCAAGCTTGTAATTGGGCTTCACCGAAGATCCGTTCACTTGCGCCAATCCGCGCTTGACCCAATCCTGAACTGCCGTCCGGGATACGGATTGCTCATCCAGCATATCCGTCAGCCACTTGTCGATTCGCTCTCCGACATCCCCCTCTTGTATGTCCCATTCCATCACTTCGTCTTGCTCCTTATACCGTTTGCTGTTCATGATCCTCTTGCTCCTTGCCGTCGTCTCTTCTCATTCGAGCCTTTTCTTCCTTCATGCCAAGCAGCGTATCCAGCATAATAAGCCCTACGCCAATGACGATCGCGGAATCCGCAATGTTGAAGATCGGGAAGGTATAGCTTCCAAAATTGAATTTAAAGAAGTCCACCACTTCGCCGAACCGGACTCGATCGATGAAGTTGCCGACGGCGCCGCCAAGTACAAGCCCTAGCCCGATCATAAGCACCGGCTTGGCAGACTTTCTCATCATTTGTATGTACCATATCAGACCAATTACAATTATGACGGTAACAATGATAAAAAAAGTTCTCTGTTCCTGCAAAATGCCAAAAGCGGCCCCACGATTGCGGTGTGAAGTGATAAGAAAGAAATTACCGATTATACTTATTTCATCATCGATATTCATTTTTGTTTTCACGATCAGCTTGGTGATGAAATCCAATGCAAGCACCAATAAGCTGATCCAATAAAAGTAATAACGCATCCCATCACTCCTAAAGTCGGTAATCAATTCATCTAAGTGTATCATATTGGGCTGCCAACGAGCCAGCAAGCCTTCAGTCTTTCCTTCGACTTGTCCTTCCATGCATGTCCACTAGTTAAAGAGCTGCCTTGCGGTCAAACTAAGCTTGATTCACAAGCATGCAGAAGGAGGAGCTTCAAGATGAATGATCTATCACCTAATCAGCTCGACTTGCTGCGCAGCCGACTGAAGGATGAATATGAGGCGATACAATCCAACATTATGAAGTCCGAACATGACGGCCTTGCCCGCTCGCTTAGAGACGAGACGGGAGAGCTGTCTCCAATCGACAATCATCCCGGAGACTTAGGAACAGAGCTGTACGAGCGCGGTAAGGATATCGCCCTTCTGGAGCAGCAAGAACTTCACATGCAACGGATAGAGGCAGCATTAAGAGCAATTGAGGATGGCTCTTACGGCCAATGCGCCTCATGCGGCGAGCCGATCCCGTTCGAGCGGCTGAATGCGCTGCCCGATTGCTTGTATTGCATTCAGCATGCTCCCCGTTCCCTGCTGTCCGACAAACGTCCTGTGGAGGAGCAGTTCCTGCATCCCCCATTCGGCCGTACCAGCATGGATGAACATGAGTATAGCGGCTTCGACGGCGAGGACAGCTGGCAGATCGTAGAGAATTGGGGCAACTCCGATTCGCCCGCAATGTCGGAGAATCGGGACGCCCCCGATTACAATCATATCGCCATTGATGCGGAGGAGAATGACGGTTATGTGGAAGCGATGGAGAGCTTTCTTGCCACCGACATTACGGGCAGGCATGTAACCGTCATTCGCAATCGCGAGTATGACGATTATATACACAGCGATGAAGGCGATCATGGCCTTGATGCGGAAGCTTAATAGTTTTTTACATCAAGCTGCATTTGAACGATTCTGACGATATCCGCTATGTAGTCTCCGATTATGGGCAGATTAAGCGCACCCAGAATCTGTAGCACGTACAAAATAGTCGCTGCGAAGAACGTAAAGCCGATCGCAATACCGATTCCTCGGGCCATTCCCGCTAACAAGTTGCGCCACATAAGCTTGAATGGCCGATTCAGAAGATCGATATAATCCGCAATATGCGTTCGTTCCATCTGCGATGCGATATGCTGCATGCGCTTATTGAGCGCTCCGAGCGATTGATGCAATGCTCGGAAATCAGTCTCTTGCTCCTGCTCAGCTTGCTCTGTAAGCTTCACGTTATAGCCTTTTTGCCCTCTCTTTTTCATCATACCGGAAATCTCCTTTGCCACTCTACGGAAATAAGCCCGTTTCGCCGGCATGGCGGGCGGGCTTATTTCTATACTATATCCCTATTTCTTGATGAAAATGCCGATTTCTTTGTCACCTAGCGCGACGCGCTCCATTCCTCCTACTGACTGGTAAGCGACGCTGCGCACCAGCACGTTGTCCTTCAGCACGTCTTCGAAGGAGGCAAGCGCAGCCTCCAAGACGGAGTCAACATCCAGTACGAGGTCGATTCGCTTCTCGATCGGCAGATCCAGCTTCTTCCTCGTATCCTGAACGGCGCGAATCACTTCGCGCACCCAGCCTTCTTGCTCCAGCTCCGGCGTAATTTCCGTATTGAGGGCAACTGTCATGCCGTTCCCCGACGCGGAAGCGAATCCACTCTTCGCTTGCTTCTCCACAAGCAGCTCCTCAATCGCGATGTCCTTCGATTCTTCCGGCGAATCGAAGCGGAACGAACCGCCTCGTACGATTGCAGCGGCCTCTTGGGCTGTCAGAGCTTTGAGCGCATTCTGGATCGGCGACACCAGCTTCCCGTATTTACGTCCGGCCAGCTTCAGATTAAGCTTCAAGCTGAAATCAACAAATCCGCTGTCGGATGTCTCCACCTTGATGGATTTGACATTGATCTCATCCTTAATAATAGCCTCATATTCTTCAATAGCGAACTCCCGATCCAACGATACAATGAGCTCCGACAAGGGCTGACGCGTCTTGATTGAAGTTTCGTTGCGAACGTTGCGCGCAAGCTCGACGATGGTCCGCGCGCTTTCCATGTCGCGCTCCAGCTCCTGGTCGATCATTCCTTCGTCTACGGTCGGATAATCCGCAAGGTGAACGCTTCGCTCACCTCCAAGATTGCGATAGACGTCTTCGGACAGCATCGGCGTATACGGTGCCATCAAGCGGGCCAGCGTCAGCAGCACTTGGCGCAACGTGCCGTATGCGGCTACCTTGTCTTCGGTCAAGCCGCTTCCCCAGAAGCGGTCGCGGGAGCGTCTAATATACCAGTTACTCATCTCATCGACGAATTCTTCAATCGCCTTGGCCGGATTCAAGAAGTCGTTGGCATCCAATCCTTTGGTTACCGTCTTGATCAGGCTGTTGAGACGCGATGTGATCCAGCGGTCCAGCTTGCCGGTCGGCTTCGCTTCACCGTGCTGCTTGTAATCGTAACCGTCGATGGATGCGTAGAGCGTAAAGAACGCATGTGTATTGACGATCGTGTCGATTACTTTGGACTTCGCTTCGCCGACAATTCCGCGCGAGAAGCGCTTGCTGTTCCATGGCGCGCTGTCTCCAAGCAACGCCCAGCGGAACGCATCTGTGCCGAATTCGTTAATGATCTCCCACGGGTCGATCACATTGCCCTTGGACTTCGACATCTTCTGGCCGTTCTCATCCAGAATATGGCCTGTGGAGATGACAGCTTTATAAGGCGCCTTCCCATTGTACAGCGTCGATACGGCCAGCAGGCTGAAGAACCAGCCACGTGTCTGATCGATGCCTTCACATATGATGTCCGCCGGGTACTGCTGCGTGAATTCCTCTTCATTCTCGAACGGATGATGATGCTGGGCGAATGGCATGGACCCGCTGTCGAACCATACATCGATCACTTCCGGGGTGCGTCTCATGACCGCGCCTTCCTGGAACGGGCTCTTCAGCACGATATCGTCCACATAAGGCTTATGCAGCTCGATGTCCTCAGCGACTTCGCCGACTGCGCGCGCTCTCAGATCCGCTATGCTGCCCGGCGCATATTGCTTGCCTGTCGCTTCGCATATCCATACGTTAAGCGGCGTTCCCCAGTAGCGATTGCGGCTGATGTTCCAGTCGACAAGATCCTCCAGGAATTTGCCGAAGCGGCCTTCGCGGATATGACCAGGATACCAGTCTACGCCATTGTTATTGGCAATCAGCTGCTCCTTCACAGCCGTCGTCTCGATGAACCAGCTCTCCGTCGCGTAATAGAGCAGCGGAGACTTACAGCGCCAGCAGAACGGATAGCTATGCTCATAGCGCTCCTTCGCATACAGTAGCCCCTTCTCGCTGAGCATCTTCACAATGTCCACGTCGCAATCCTTGACGAAGCGGCCGGCCAGATCCGTTACCGCCTCGTCGTAACGGCCAGCGTTATTGACGACGCTAAGCATGCTTATACCATTCTGCCGCGCCACCCTGTAGTCGTCCTCGCCGTGTGCGGGAGCAATATGCACGATGCCCGTACCGCTCGTATCGCTGACGAACTCACCGGCAATGACGATGTGTCCCTTCTCAATCGGCACATAGCGGAACGGCGGCTCGTAAGCCTGACCGACAAGCTCTTTACCCGTCAGCACGGAGAGGATCTCATATCCCTCCTTCAGCACATCCTCCGCCAGATTTTTCGCCACAATGTACACTTCTCCGTCCTTACGCGCGCGCACATACTCCAGCTCCGCATGAACGGCAAGCGCTACATTGGCTGGCAGCGTCCATGGCGTCGTCGTCCATGCCAGAATATAATCGCCGGATTCCGCCAGCTTGAATTTTGCCGTTGCGCTGAGATCCTTCACATCCTCATAGCCTTGCGCGACCTCATGCGAGCTGAGCGTCGTCTGGCAGCAAGGACAATACGGGCTGACGCGGTGTCCGCGATACAACAAGCCCTTCTCATGAATGCTGGATAGAATATGCCAGACGCTTTCGATGTATTCATTTTTCAGCGTAATATAAGGATTGTCGAGATCCGTCCAGTAGCCGATCGCTTCCGTCAGCTCGCGCCACTGTTTTTCATACTCGAACACACTGTCCTTGCATTTTTTCACGAACGCTTCCACACCGTAGTTCTCGATCTCCTGCTTCCCTGAGATGCCTAGTTGCTTCTCCACACCCAGCTCCACGGGCAAGCCATGGGTATCCCAGCCTGCTTTGCGCACGACCCGATAACCGGCCATCGTCTTGTACCGACAGATGAAATCCTTGATTACCCTGCCCAACGCATGGCCGATATGAGGCGCACCGTTAGCGGTAGGAGGTCCTTCGTAGAATACAAAATTCGGCTTTCCTTCTCGGTTGGCGATGGACTGCTTGAATGTGTCCTCTTCTTGCCACTGCTTCAGTATCCGCAGCTCACGGCTGCGTGCGCGTTCCTTCACATCTACACGCTGCATCTCTCATAACTCCTTCCAGTATTTAAAAAAATAAAAAAAACCCGCCCCTTAATAAAGGGACGAGGTCTGCTCGCGTTACCACCCTTGTTCCGCATGCGTGTCCCGCTTCAATAGAAGCGGTGAATTCATCGCTATGCAAGCGACTATTCGCCATGCGGCGCTCTGGTCACGAACCGCCATGGATTCGTGTTCCCGGTAACGGGGGAATGCCGTCGAAGCTTACTGACCATGCAATATGGCGTTCCGCTTCGCTTCTCGGAGATGATATTCCGCAATAGCTCACACACCGGCTTTCAGCGATGACCGGCTCTCTGGGGAATGAGTCTAAGCGTACTCGTTCTCGTCGACGAAAGTGAAATGTAATGATTGATATTAGTTATAACGCAATTGTCCGTTTCTTGTCAAATCAGCCCCGCAGCAGCTCATGTCTGGCACTCTCGTCCGAATTATCGAGTGATTCCCAGCTGTCCTGCGACAGCAATTCAAGCTGCGCTTCCACAAGCGTGCGGAATCTTGCCCGATAGATAGAAGCCTGCTTCTTCAGTTCCTCCACCTCTAGAGCAATTTTGCGGGACTTGCTTAAGGAATCGTTCACGATGCGGTCGGCATTTTTTTCCGCTTCCTTGATAATCAGCTGCGCTTCCTTCTTGGCATTGTTACGCACTTCATCCGCAGCTTCTTGCGCCACAATAATCGTCTTGCTGAGTGTTTCTTCGATATTGGAGAAGTGATTCAGCTTTTCCTGAAGCGTTAGCATATTGTTTTGCAGCTCTTTATTCTCGCGAATGAGCGCTTCATAATCTTTGATGACCTGATCCAAAAACTCATTCACTTCATCCTCGTCGTAACCCCGCAAGCGACGCGAAAATTCCTTGTTATGTATGTCCAATGGCGTAAGCGGCATTGGCGCACCTCCTATAGACTTGGTCCATTCCTCTATTACAACGGCTTCCCTGAGCAAGCGCTGTCTTCTGAGATGACTCATTCGACAGGGATGAGCATTTTTCCTGCTGACAATTAAATAAATTTGCCGATGGCCAGCCGTATTTTGCCTTTTTTTGTCATACCGTCCACATGCAGCACCTTGAACCGGCCCAGCCCCTTCATGGATACGACATCGCCTTCGCGAAGGAGCGTCGAAGGATTCTCCTCCGTTCGCCAGTTCACCTTGCATCTTCCAGCACGTATCGGATCAACCACCTTGGATCGGCCCATCCTATACACATCGCTCGCTATGCCGTCAAGTCTCATGGAGGCGACGGACAGACTTGTCTCCTCCAGCTTCTGCTGAGCCGGCTTCAGCTTCTCCAGCGGCAGCAATTCTGTCAGCACATGGGTGCGATGCACTTGACGAAGGTGGATAAGCGTATAGTCCGCCATCTCCTCCGTCACGAGAATGTGACAAAAGCTGTCATGGGGATGAATGTCGCCTATACAATCCCGCTTCACGCCCAGCCCAAGTATTGCGCCAAGGAAATCGCCATGATCCAATGCGGAGAAGCTCGTCCCAGGAGCAGTCACTTCCAATACGGCGATTCCCGGCGGTTCGTCCTCCAGATGCCTGTAATCCGGCGCAATAATCGCCCGCTTCCGCTCCGCTCCGGGATGTCCACCTTCCAGCCTGACCGTCACATCGCCGTTGCGGTTCGCCAGCATAGTAACGATCTCCCCTTGTCTGGGGTCCAAAAAATCGGTCCGCCGCAGCTCGTGAAGCTGCGCGGACCGCTCAATCCATTCCTCCGCCCGATCAATAAAGGGCTTCTCCTCGGGATGGAAATGCTCGTATAGGGTTGATTTCATATCGTTATCTTCCTTAACCTACGCCCAGAAGGAATCCAAGCACCGAATATAATCCCAGCTTGATGAAATTCAGGGCAAAGATCGCAATAATGGGCGACAGATCCAGCACGCCGCCGATGGGCGGGATAAACTTGCGGAATATGCTCAAGTAAGGCTCCACAACCTTCGCAAGCAACTGCCCGATCTGGCTTTCGCGCGCATTGGGGAACCAGGACAGCAGGACGTAGCCAATGATCATGTAGGTATAGATGTCTAAAGCATAACGAACAAATTCCAGAATATAGTATTCCAAACCTTAGGTCACCTCATTTTGTTGTAATCGTGCTCTTCCGCCAGCATTTCCGTTATGGCGCCTTGAATTTCCACCGAATCAGGCGTGCACAGAAAAATTTGAGGTCCGAGCTTGGAGATGCTGCCGCTTAAAGCGTACACTGTCCCGCTTAAGAAATCAACAATTCGCAGCGCCAAGTCGCTGCGGACCCTTTGCAAATTGACGATCACGGCTCGGCGAGATCGGAGATGATCGGCAATTTCCTGCGCTTCGTCGTAGGAACGCGGCTCACTTAGCACAACACGCATATTTTTCTGCGAATGGATGCTGACAACATTGCTTCCATGCGCCCCCGAAGATTGGCTTTTGGCATGTTTACGCGCTTCAAAGGGAGTCATCTCAGCCTCTTGCTCCTCGTCTTGCGGCACACGTTGGCGCTCGACCACTTCCTCTTCCTCTTGCAACCCCAGGAAGTTCATAAATCGATTCATTACGCTCACGCTCATTCCTCCTCTTTCCCCATTAGGATGGTTCCAAGCCGTATCCATGTAGCTCCTTCTTCGATGGCAACCTCAAAGTCGTTGGACATGCCCATTGACAGGTGGCGAATGCCGCAGCCTTCGCCGTAACGAGCCTCTATCTCATCACGCAGCCGCCTGAGTGAGCGGAATACCTCTCTACACGCTTCCGGTTGAGATTCGAACGGCGCCATCGTCATTAATCCGATCGGCTTCACGGCGGGGTAATCGCTAAGACATTGTATGAATTCATGCACGTCTTCCCGGTTCATGCCATGCTTGGAAGACTCGCCGGAAACATTGACTTGAATAAAGCACGGAACAATGATGCCAAGCTTGATTGCTTGCTTATGTATAGCTTCTGCGAGCGAAAGCCTGTCCAAGGAATGGATGTATTGGAACTTTCCAACAACGTCTTTCACTTTATTGGTCTGCAAGGAGCCGATAAAGTGCCACACCGGCTTCTTCCCCTGTCGTTCCTCATCCCCGCTCAAAGCGCGCCACTTCTGCTCAGCGTGCTGCCAGCGGTTCTCTCCCAGATGTTCCAGTCCGAGCTCTAACGCCTCTTCGGCTGCAGCCAGCGATACATACTTCGTTACGGCGATAACGGAGATCTCATCCCTCTGCCGCCCCGATCGCTCGGCAGCTGCCGCTATTCGCTCTTCTACAGCTTGCATTCGTTCCTGCAAATTCATCATTTCATTCACCTTTCCGATAAGCCGATCCAGCTAACCATTCTGCCTGTGCGGCCGCCATCCGCCCGATGGGAGAAGAACAAGTCCCTCCGGCAGCTTGTGCACCATTTGCTTATTTCGATATGACTCGGCAAAATTCCTGCTTTTATCATAATCTGTCGGTTCAATTCTTTCAAGTTTATGTTAGCTTTCTCACCGATGAGCCGATCGAGGCATGATTCGGCCGTCTCATGACGGAATCCAAGCTCACGCATGACGGCATCAGCAGCCGAGATAACAGGACCGTCAACTTCATAGCAGCAAGAGCCGATCGAAGGACCGATGGCTGCCCGAATCGACTGCGGCTTCGTGCCGTAAGCCTCTCGCATCGCCTGTACAGTCTCTGAAGCGATGGATGCTACTGTGCCTCTCCAGCCGGCATGCGCCAGCGCAACGGCTCCGTTCTCCCCGTCATAGAAATAAAGCGGAACGCAATCCGCGTAATAGGAAGCAAGCAGAACTCCCCGCTCATTCGTCATAATAGCGTCTGCTCCCTGAATGGCATCCGCATGAAGCGTGCGGCCCTTCCCCCGCTCCTCCCGTGTCACCTTGCGCACCTCACAGCCGTGCACCTGCTCTGCGCAAGTCCATGCCTCGAAAGACCAACCAATGCTGTGAGCTAGAAGCTTGCGATTGCGTATCACGTCGTCCGCTTGATCCCCCACATGCAACCCCATATTATTGCTGTTCCACGGCTCTCGGCTTACCCCGCCCTGACGTCCGGTGAATCCCGCGGTTAGCCGGCTGTCAACTTGCTTCCAAGCCGGTATCAAAAAAAGCGAAGGCAATGATGAACTTGACGCTTGGAATGGTTCCATCCTCTCACCTCTGTCACTAGTGCGCTGTGAATTCCATTAATTCGCACGCTTGTTCTATCAGTTTAGCCTGTCAGGGGTTCATGTGCAAATCGTCAGCGTCTCCTTTAAGCTGTACCCTCTCATCCAGCCGCACCAATACAACATCCGTCCCGATCTTCACAATATTTTGCCAGGGAATGACAACCTCTGTACCTGCGCTTCCGAACAGCCCGAACATTTTGGCATACTGGGGCACGACGATGGAATCGATGCGGCCATGCCGCAAGTCAAGTTCCAAGTCCGTCACTTGCCCGAGCCGCTTGCCATCCACTATATTAATGACGTCCTTCGTTTGAAAATCGGATATTTTCATAAGAGACCACCACTTTTCTGCAGAATAATATCCCTTCCCAAGCTCTTATTATTACTATATGTGCCATTCGCCCAAAATGTCCTGCCCTTTGAAAATTACTCAATCACACCAGAACAACCTGGAACTATACTTTTTAACAACGAAAAAGAGGCCTCCACGAGCGGGAAGCCTCGGCCTCTTGTTCCATTCAAGTCTTCACATGCTTCTGCATCTGCCCAATAGCAGACTTCTCCAGACGGGATACTTGCGCCTGCGAGATGCCGATCTCGTCAGCTACCTCCATCTGCGTCTTCCCTTCGAAGAAGCGCATGGACAGGATCATCTTCTCCCGCTCATTCAGCTTGTGCATCGCCTCGCGCAGTGCAATCTCCTCTATCCACGAGACATCCTTATTGCGTTCGTCGCTGATCTGGTCCATGACATAGATGGGATCTCCTCCGTCGTGGTAGATCGGCTCGAACAGCGACACAGGGTCCTGAATCGCATCAAGCGCGAAGACGACGTCTTCTTTCGGTACATTAAGCGCCTCCGATATTTCGAAAATCGTCGGTTCACGCGAATTTTTGTTCGTCAGACTATCGCGTACCTGTAATGCCTTGTAGGCAATGTCCCGAAGACTGCGCGATACGCGTATGGGATTGTTATCCCGTAAGTAACGGCGGATTTCCCCGATAATCATGGGAACGGCATAAGTGGAAAATTTGACGTTCTGACTCAAGTCGAAATTATCGATCGCCTTCATAAGTCCGATGCAGCCGACCTGGAACAGATCGTCTACAAATTCTCCTCTATTGTTGAAGCGCTGAATGACACTAAGTACAAGCCGCAAGTTGCCGTTCACTAATTTCTCTCTTGCTGCCCACTCGCCTCGGGTTTGCAATGCCGTAAACAGTTCTCGCATTTCAACATTGGTCAGTACAGGCAGTTTCGCGGTATCCACACCACAGATCTCGACTTTATTACGGGTCAACGTGATTACCTCCCAAGGAGAAACATTAATGTACATTATCTCCCGGGGCACGTATTTTATTCTCTGAATGACAGGGTTCGACATTCGTGTGCTACACCATCTTGTTAAACTCCTTACGCAGACGCTTGATAATACGTTTCTCCAACCGGGAAATATACGATTGTGATATACCAAGCATATCCGCTACATCCTTCTGAGTCTTTTCTTCACCATCTGCCAGACCGAATCGAAGCTCCATAATGATACGTTCCCGTTCAGACAGCTTCTCCAGCGCCTTATGCAGCAGCTTTCTGTCCACTTGCTCCTCGATATTGCGATAGATTGTGTCGTTTTCCGTTCCCAGCACATCCGACAGAAGAAGCTCATTTCCGTCCCAATCAATATTTAGCGGCTCATCGAAGGAAACTTCCGTTCTCGTTTTATTATTGCGCCGAAGGTACATCAGAATTTCGTTCTCAATACATCGAGACGCATAGGTAGCCAGCTTGATCTTCTTCTCCGGATCGAAGGTATTCACCGCCTTTATCAATCCGATTGCGCCAATGGATACCAAATCCTCAATATGGATGCCTGTATTCTCGAACTTGCGAGCGATATAGACGACCAACCGAAGATTCCGTTCAATGAGCATGGCGCGAATCGCAGCATCGCCGGATGGCAGCTTCTGCAGCAAGTAATCTTCTTCTTCCCGGGTAAGCGGAGGGGGCAGCGCTTCGCTTCCGCCGATATAATAAATTTCTTCGCTCTTGAGCCCGAATAAAAATAATACACGGTAATAAAATAATTGAAAAAGCAGTTTATACTTGACGAGCATGGCCCATCCCTCCCCGATGAATTGTGCATGCCTTGTTACGTTTGTACCATTGACGGATGGATTATCGCTTGATATGCACCGTCTGATGCAAGCTTGCCGCCGTCCAAACCGATTAGTACCTTGTGTGTCTCATACACGATGCCCTCTCTTGTAATTTTGACCTTATCCGGCTTTAATGCCAACATGAATTGCGATCCGCGATTCACGCCGCGATATGGGATCAGACGCAGACGCTCCTGCCACTTGAAGGGCTCGTCGTGGAGTCCTGCAACCAGACGGTCTACTTGCGACTCCTGAATACTCTTCAGCCATGAGGCAGGCAATTCGTCTTGCCAACTGGATGCTTCCATAATCATCACCGGCGTACGAGACAGCGGGTCGTACAATTGATTGCCGGTATCGATTAGACCGGTGCATTCCCAACATAGATCGTCTATCATTACTTTTACATTTGCCAAATGAGTGTGCACCAGCTCCCGTTCCCTTTTTTGCGTCAAGACAGTGCGATAGATATATAGCCCTATACTGAACGCAGCGATGAAATAAAAAAAACCAAACTTCACTTCCGCTTGAACACTGCCGTCGGCGAAAGATATCGTTCTCCAAACCTCTCCCGAGCCCTGCATGAACAAATAATAACTACCAAGAATCGCTCCGGCGGCTACGAAGTTGACGCTATAGAACGCTCCTATCGTCCTCAAAAAATGCTGCAGCGAATGAAACCCGAAAGCGATCCACAGCATGGCAAGTGAAATGATGACCTTCACGACGACAGTAAACAGGAATGACAACGGTGGAAAAAGCATAAGTACAACATAGCAGGCGCCGAATGCTGCAGCGGCAAGAATACGGAACGGATTCGGTCTGCTGCGTCGAACCCATGCTGTCGTAAGCAGAATCACGCCGTCGAGCAGCAACTCGCGCAGAAACAAAATGTCAATATACAAAATAAAGAACCCCTTGGGAGAACGATTGAAACTAGTATATGGCAATCCTATTTCAAAGTCTGTCTATTTATGACGTCACGCCCACTCTTTTTTTGTCGACTTCTCGCCCATGACAAATAGCCCCTCAATGAGTTAGTGAGGGGAACCTGACAAAACAAGCTCTGGATGTGCGAAAACCTCCCCGGCAATGCCGGGGAGGTGGGATCATGCGTCTAATCCTCTATCTGTCGCCGCGTGGTGGCTTACGCAAAAATGCCGGTATCTCCAGCTGATCGCTGGAAAGACCTGTACCGAACGGCTTCACGTTGGAGGAACCGGCCGATTGTGTCGGCTTGGATTCACCCTGTTCCATCGTCCCACCGCCGGTGCGGCGCTGCTCAGACATAGCAGCTCTAGCTTCAAAGCCGGTGGCGATCACCGTCACCTTAATCTCGTCCTTCAAGTTCTCGTCGATGATAGCGCCGAAGATCATGTTCACATCCGGATCAGAAGCGGATATGACAATCTCTGCCGCTTCGTTCACTTCGTACAGCGATAGATTCGTACCGCCTGTAATGTTCATGATCACGCCGCGAGCGCCGTCGATTGATGTCTCAAGCAGCGGACTCATAATCGCCTTCCTAGCCGCTTCCGCCGCACGGCTCTCGCCAGTCGCTTCGCCGATTCCCATCAGTGCGGAACCGCGTTCCGTCATAATCGTCTTTACGTCAGCGAAGTCCAGATTGATCAGACCAGGCACGGCTATCAGATCGGATATGCCTTGCACCGCTTGTCGAAGCACATTGTCCGCTTCGCGGAACGCCTCCAGCATCGGCGTCTTCTTGTCCACGATCTCCAGCAAGCGGTCGTTGGGAATGACGATCAGTGTATCGACCTTCTCCTTAAGCGCCTCGATACCGATTTCTGCCTGGGCGGAACGCTTTCGACCCTCGAACGTGAACGGGCGAGTTACGACGCCTACCGTCAATGCTCCGCATTCCTTGGCTATCTCAGCAATAACGGCCGCTGCTCCGGTGCCTGTACCGCCACCCATGCCAGCCGTCACGAACACCATATCGGAACCCTTTAGCTGATTCATGATTATATCGCGGGATTCTTCAGCGGCTTTCTTGCCCACTTCCGGATTAGCGCCCGCTCCCAGACCGCGGGTCAGTTTATCCCCGATTTGCAGCTTGTGCTCCGACTTGGCCAGATGCAGCGCTTGCGCATCCGTATTGACCGTAATGAATTCCACTCCCTGCACGCCGTTCTCAATCATTCGATTGACGGCATTGCTGCCGCCTCCGCCTACGCCTATTACCTTTATCTGTGCGAGCTGTTCAAGCTCCAGGTCGAATTCCAACATCTCTCATAGTCCCCCAGTCAAATGAATTCATTAAACATATTTTTAATCCGCTCGAACATACCGGGTTTAGATGAAGCTGCGGGACCCGCTTTGCGGCTTGATGCTTTCTTCACAGAACCGGCTCCTCTTGCTCCCATATACTTCGATACATACTGTATCATCCCTACACCGCTGCTGTAGGAGGGATCCTTCACACCGATATAATCAGGCGTAGCAATACGAACGGATGATTCCAGCTCGCCTTGAGCAAGCTGAAGCGTTCCCGGAAGAGATACCCCTCCTCCGGTAAGCACATACCCGTTAACCTTGTCGCCGTAGCCCATAGTATGTATTTCTTGTGAGATCAGATGGAATATCTCCTGCATGCGCGGCTCGATAATGCTGGCCAGATCGCTCTGGGAGAATTCCTTCTCCAGATTGCTGCCCATGCGGGTCACCTTGAATCTTACATCTTCCGCCCCGTCTTCCACACGGGCGCAGCCATACTTTAGCTTGAATTTCTCCGCTTGATCGCTCTGCGTCCTGAGCCCGTAAGCAATATCGTTCGTGACGAACTCTCCGCCGATCGGCAATGTCGTAATGGCTGACAGTCCACCTTGTTCATAGATGGCGATTGTACAGGAGCTCGCGCCCAGATCAATCAGAGCGGTCCCAACCATCTTCTCATCTTTTGTCAGCGACATGACCCCGGAAGCGAGCGACAGCAGAATAACGCCGGAAATACGAAGTCCTGCTTTCTCCACACAGCGCATCAAATTATGTATAGCCGTCTTCGTGCCAGTCACAATTGTCGCTTCCACTTCCAGCCTTACGCCAATCATGCCCCGGGGATCCGAGATGCCCTCAAGGCCGTCTACCAGATACTGCTTCGGAACGAGATTGATAATCTCGCGTTCCGGCGGCAACGCGACAACTTTGGCCGCTTGCAGCACCCGCTCGATATCCTCTTCACCGATTTCTCGATCCTCATTGGATACGGCTACCACACCACGATTCGTCTGTAATCCGATATGATTGCCCTGGATGCCTACATATACATCAGATATTTGAATGCCTACCATGCGCTCGGCATGCTCAACGGCATTGCGGATCGATTGTACGGTTTGATCTATGTCGACGATTGCTCCCTTGCGTATGCCTTCCGAATCAGCAGATCCAACTCCAATAATATTAATGGCGCCACCATTCATCTCGCCAATAATAGCTCGAACCTTGGATGTACCGATGTCCAAACTTACGATGATGTCATTGCTGCTCAACTCGCGGCACCTCCGTTTCCGATAATATTGAGTGCAATTAATGTTGTATCATGATTAAGTCTATCTACATATTCAACGCTATTAATAATTTCCCTCTTTTTTCAACAAATTTTTATGAAACGATTCATCCCTTGTCGAATACGGTCGCACCGGCTTTTATCACCTTCGTCTCTTCTCGCTGCTATCGCCTGATACCCCGTTTTAGGGTATCTAAAATTCTACCATTCTTTGCGTGTATTGAGTAGTATCTTTTTGCTTAGAATTTCATCATAAGTACGAACATTTTTATGCTAATCCACATTAGCAGGACTCTCTTCCGCTCCATCGGTGTTAAAAGGCACGTACGTGTCCGCCAGCAGCATCGTAATTTTGCCAGGCTCCTGATGCTCGATCACCGCATGAAGCGCATCGATCTTGTCCGGCAGCACCGATACTGCTGTAATAACCTCGAACTTCGTGCGCGTGTACATGCGAATGCGGTCGGGGTAAGCCTTGGAAGGTACCGGGGATATCTCCGACAAATCCGCCAGTTGCTTCTCCGGGATGAGAGCCAGTTGCTTCGTCAGTTCCTTCTTCACGGGATCATTCTCCTTCCACCCCGTCAGAATGGGCTTGTCCACAAGCGTCTGCCGCTCGTCCGTGACCACTGCGCTCGTTCCGCTCGACAAGAGCGCTATCAACCCGCCCTCTGGCGCCAGCTCATAGGCCACGACAGGATATTCCTGAATCGTCATCTTGACAATGCCCGGGAACACTTTGACTACCTTCACGTCCTCTACGTGTGGAAGCTTCTTGACACCTTCCGCAATCGACGAGGATGGTGATTGGAAGAATGCATCGCCTACCTTGATGCCAGCCGCTTTCAGAATCGACTCATTGGTAGCAAATCGTGAACCGCTAATTTGTATTTCAGATATTTTGCTGATGGAAGAATTGAAGAATAGGACAGCAAGCAAGGCGAAAAATAGTAAAATGACGATAGCCAGCAGCCCTTTTTTGCCTTTGCGCTTACGCGCGGGTTCTTTTAGAACAGGCATTTGCGTGCTCATAACTTGTCCCTCTCTCCTCGATGCGTCGGCTTCCTCACTTGATGGCAGTCGCGCGAGGAAGCCGTTGTCGTTCTATCCTTTTCGCTATTGCGCATAGAATTGCTTGTTCTGCATAGTTGCATATCGGGTCATGCTCGCACCTAGCGATGTCATCATGTGCTCTATGCTCTCATAGCCTCGATCGATATGATGGACCTGTTCCACAACCGTCCGGCCCTGAGCCGCGAGACCCGCGATGACGAGAGCAGCTCCTGCCCGAAGATCCGTCGCCTCTACCGTTGCTCCATACAGCCTTGGCACGCCCCTGATGAATGCCGCATTTCTATCGACACGAATATCCGCGCCCATGCGAGTCAGCTCTTCGACATGCTTTAGACGTCCTTCAAATACCGTCTCCTTCATCATGCTTACGCCTTCGGCCAGCGACAGCAGTACCATGACTTGAGACTGCAGATCAGTTGGAAAGGCGGGATAAGGAGCAGTGACGATTCGCTCGACCGCCTCCAGCCTTCCAGCACTGCTAACCTTTATTATATCACCGTCCGTCACAATTGGAATACCCGCCCGTCTCAGAACGTGGATGAGGGAGGCCAGGTGGGCCGGCTGCGTATTGTGCAGCGTCACCTGCCCTTTTGTAGCTGCGGCAGCCACCATAATCGTCCCGGCTACGATGCGATCCGGAATAATGGTATAGCGGCACGGGTACAACTTCTCTACGCCCTCTATCGTGATTGTGTCTGTGCCTGCTCCCATCACCTTAGCGCCCATCGCATTGAGAAACCGCTGCAGATCCATTATCTCTGGCTCCCGCGCCGCATTAGTAAGCGTCGTACGCCCATTGGCCAGCACGGCAGCCATCATAATGTTCTCTGTTGCGCCTACGCTTGGAAAGCTCAGATGAATATCAGCTCCCCGCAATTTGTCGGCGCGGCATATAATACGGTTGCCCGTCTCTTCAATCTTCGCTCCCAGCATCTCCAGTCCTTGCAGATGGAGGTCGATCTTGCGTTCTCCGATCGCACAGCCGCCTGGGTGGTAGACTTGCGTTTCTCCGAATCTGGCCAGAAGCGGACCCATCAGAAAGATGGATGAGCGCATCTGCTTCATTAAGTGCTGGGGCACATGGGACTGATTGGCAGAAGTCGTGTCCAGCGACACCTTATCGCCTTTATGCTCTGCCCGGCATCCCAAATCGCGTAAAATGTTTAACATGACTTCGATATCGAGCAAATGGGGCACATCGTGAATGAATGTTGTGCCTTCCGCCAGCAAGCTGGCTGCCAATATCGGAAGGGCGGCATTTTTCGCTCCTTGGATAACAATGGTTCCTGAGAGAGGTTTCCCGCCTTCAATCACCAATTTGTCCAATGTCTCACCTCCGAATTACCGCTCGCCCACCACCAGTACTTCAGGCACGAGGGCAACGCCGAAGCGCTCCGTGACCGTGCTTTGAATATGGTCCATCAGGGCGAGAACATCTCTAGCTGTCGCTTGCCCGGTGTTCACAATAAAATTGGCGTGTAGCTGAGACACTTGCGCTCCACCGATCTGGAACCCTTTCAGTTCCGCTTCTTGAATTAGCCTGGCAGCGTAATCGCCAGGCGGATTACGGAATACACTGCCCGCCGTTGCCTGCTTCAGCGGCTGCGTTCTAAGCCTGCGCTCCTTGTAAGAAGCCATCGCTGAAGCAATCTCCAGCCGATCTCCTTCCGTCAGCTCGAAGGCGGCTTGCGTTACCATTCCCTTCATGTCTTGCAGAATGGAATGGCGATATGAGAAGCGCATGTCATCCCGGCCGAGAGTGACCAGTTCCCCTGTCTCCAGAACAACGTCGGCAGACTTGAAAATACGTGACACATCCGAACCATGTGCTCCGGCATTCATATAGACAGCACCGCCAACCGAACCCGGAATACCCCCTGCAAATTCCAGTCCGGTCAACCCTTTCTTGCCTGCCATGACCGACAGGGTTACAAACGAGTGCGAAGCGCCCGCAACGACTTCCGTCCCGTGAAATCGCACGTAATCCAACCCCTTATGCGGCTTGATGACAGCTCCGCGTATGCCCCGGTCGCCCACCAGCATATTGGAACCGCGCCCCAAACTCGTCCATGGGATGCCATGCTTTCTTAGGATTTTGATCGCGTCTGCGAGCTTCTCCCCTCCACCCGGAAGGATCATCAGATCAGCGGGTCCGCCGATTTTCCACGTCGTATGTTTCGAGAGCGGTTCATGCTCCAGAAGCTCCCCCACTCCCGCTGCATGCAATTCCGCTATTACTGCTTTCACTATGATTTCCTCCCTCCGTCTGCGACGAATGCCTATCCTCGGCGGCCCTAGAGCCGCATACATATTGCCAGTATCCGCGTCCATAAGAAGACGGTCACGAATATAGAGTATCATATGCCTCTGCATTCTGTTGTGTGACAGTCGCCCATTTCAGCTATCGTTTCTTCTCCGCTAGTACCAGCTATGTGCTGCGGGAATACGACCGTGAAGTGCGAAGCAGCCTTGGACATCCACACAATTACTTTGTATTTATCTTGCGTAACGGGAAATATTGAGCAGAATGCCCAGCGCCGTCAACAACAGCGTCAACGACGAGCCTCCATGACTCACGAGAGGCAGCGTGATGCCGGTGACAGGCATCAGACCGATGACGACACCGATATTGATTAACACTTGCACGCCTATAATTCCGGTTATGCCGACCGCAAGCAGACTGCCGAACGTATCCGGCGCCGCAATTGCAACGCGAATGCCTCGCCAGATAACGACGAGAAATAATAGAATAACGAGCGCTCCGCCGATGAAGCCCAGTTCCTCCGCCAATATGGAGAAGATGAAGTCGGTCTGAGGCTCCGGCAAGTAGCTGAACTTCTGTCTGCTCATGCCAAGGCCGAGACCGACGAGACCGCCGGGACCTATGGCGAACAAGGATTGAATGATTTGATAGCCGCCACCCAGCGGATCGGACCACGGATCAAGGAACGAGGTAATACGCTTCAGTCGATACGGGGCGGCAAGTATAAGTCCTACCATGCCCAGCACACCCGCTCCCGCCAGTGCTCCCAGATGTGCCAGCCTGGCGCCGGCTGTATATATAAGCAACACTGAAGCGCCCACCATGACGGCTCCCGTGCCAAGGTCGGGCTGAAGCATGATCAAGCCGAAGGCGAGACCAAGAAAGCCAAGAGGAGGCAACAGCCCAGCAGTAAACTGAGTAATCGTCCCCTGCTTATCCGTCAACCATTTTGCCAGAAATAGAATCATAGCCAGCTTCATAAACTCTGACGGCTGTATGCCGAAGGAGCTGATCCCAAGCCAGCTGCGCGCGCCGCCCCTGACTACCCCGACACCGGGAATGAGTACGATTACCAGCAGACCGAAGCAAATAATAAGCGCTGCAGGCGCCCACTTCTTCCAATTGGAATAATGAATGTTCATTGTAAATAGTAACGCACCGACACCCAATCCTGCAAACAGCAGCTGCCGCTTTACATAGTAGAATCGGTCCCCGTATTCGTGAAAAGCAAGCACTGCGCTTGCGCTATATACCATCACTATTCCAATCGAAAGAATAATCCCGATTGCAGCCAGCAGCCAAATATCGGGAGCGGATCGCGCTTTTGCCATAGCACATACACCTCTTGACATGGAGAAGTAGGGACAGGCCCCCTACTTATATGGTATGCGCCGATTTCTTAAACATGCCGCCCCTCTGCTCATAAGAGGGGAACATATCCCAGCTCGCGCAGGCTGGAGACAGTAAGACGATGTCCCCAGGCTCTGCCATGGCGGCAGCCTTTCGCACGGCGTGCTGCAAGGTTTTCTCGGCGTCCTCCTCAGGTTGCACCGATTCTACCCGCTCTAAACCCGCAAGCTGAGCGACGCTGACCAGCTTATCGCGCGTCTCTCCTAGTGCGACAAGTCCCCTCAGCCGATCACGGAATATCGGCAGCAGCTCCATATAGTCCGATCCTCTGTCGAGCCCGCCTGCTACCAGGACGATTGGCGCGGCCAACGAGCCGATCGACATCGTCGTCGCCATAGGATTCGTCGCTTTGGAGTCGTTATAGAAGCGTACACCGCCGCGTTCGCAGACGTACTCCAGCCGATGCTCTACACCCCTGAAGCTGCGAAGCGGCTCTGCGAGAGCTGCTGCCGGGGCTCCGGCTGCCAGTGCTGCGGCAATTGCGGCGAGCGCATTAGCCGCATTGTGGCGACCAGGCACGCCTAGCTCGGCGACGGGCATAATGCACGTCTCTCCTCCATTGTCGAGGCGCTCATCGCGATAGACGATCATTCGTTCCGGCTCGCTGGTCTCTTCCGGATTCGTTCCCGTTCCGCTGTCGTATGGCGGTTCTATATACACGCCATACGACAGACGAGTATGCAGTGAGAATGGCATTATCTCGGCTGTCAGCTCAGTGCCTATACTCCGGCAGACGGGATCGTCCCAGTTCAATACCGCTGTGTCACCGTCACGTTGATTGGCGAACAGCTTCCGCTTGGAAGCGACATAATCCGCCATATCGCCGTGATAGTCCAGATGAGTCTCCGATATATTGAGCAACAGAGCTACACGCGGCCTGAAGTCCATCGTACCTTTCAACTGGAAGCTGCTCAGCTCGGCTACTATCCAATGATTCTCCGACTTATCCGCGACCGCCTCACAGAGTGGCGTTCCGATATTGCCTGCAACGACAGGATGCATACCGGCAGCGCTGAGCAGTTCCCCGATCATCGTCGTCGTTGTCGTTTTCCCATTAGAACCGGTGATGCCGATAATCGGAGCCTTCGACAGCCAATAGGCAACCTCCACTTCCGTAACGACATCCACCCCCTGTGCAAGAGCTTCCTTAACCGGCGGCGCGCTATAAGGAATGCCGGGATTCTTCACAAGCAACGCCGTATCGCGATGGACCAGATTGTCGGGATGGTACCCGCATATGACGACAATACCAAGCGCCTCTAATTGCTCTGCTTCAGGACACTCTGCTCGTTCCTTGCGATCGTTGACCGTCACTTTCGCTCCCAATTGATGGAGCAGCTTCGCGACGCTTACGCCGCTTCTGGCCATGCCGAGTACGACAACATGCCTGTCCTTGTACATTGTTGGACGATTCATAGCTTCATTCCTTTCCAGAACATGTTCAGCATTCTATGCATGCTATGGACACATGAAGCGGCTCTCGAGAAGAGAACCGCTTGGCCAGTTCATATCATAGATTCAGATAACAAGCATTAATCCGGCCGCGGCGAACAGCAGGCCGACGAACCAGAATACAGATACGACCTTCCATTCCGACCATCCCACCAGTTCGAAGTGATGATGAATCGGGCTCATCTTGAATATCCGCTTGCCTCTCAGCTTGAAGGAAGCAACCTGCAGAATAACAGACAGCATCTCCAGTACGAACACGCCGCCGATGACGATAAGCAGAAGCTCCGTCTTCGTCAGCACTGCGACTGCCGCAATGCCGCCGCCGATGCCGAGAGAGCCCATATCGCCCATGAACACTTTGGCGGGATGCGCATTGAAGACAAGAAAGCCCAGGGCGGCTCCAATTAACGCCGCAGAGAACACCGCCGATTCGTGTGCGGACGCTTGCAGCGCCACTATCGTGAAAGCTCCGAAGGCGATGGCGCTCGTCCCCGCGAGCAGGCCGTCAAGTCCGTCCGTGAAGTTGACTGAGTTGCTGGCAGCGAACATGATAACGACAACAAAGGGATAATAGAACCATCCCAGATCGAAGCCCCAGCTCGTACCCGGCACCGTTATCTCCGTACTGTGACCCATATTGAACAACAGAGCGCATACGATAATGGAGAACAACAGCTGACCCAGCAGCTTTTGTCTCGCGGTCAGACCAAGGGAGCGCTTGAATACGATTTTAATGTAATCGTCCAGGAAGCCTACGAGGCCAAAACCAAGCGAAGCGGTCAGCAGCACCCAGAATTCCGGAGTCTTATCCGAAAATCGCAGAAAAGCGATCATAAGCGCCAGCATAATAATAATGCCGCCCATCGTCGGCGTTCCGCTCTTCTTCATATGGCTCTTCGGCCCTTCGTCCCGAATCTGCTGGCCGAACTTCAATCGTCTGAGCAGAGGGATGAACAATGGTCCAAGCAACACCGCTAATAAGAATGATACCCCAATTGAAAATAAGATGACCATCATGTCCATTCCGACCTTACCCCCTCTCCAGCGCTTCCACGATTTCTTCCATCCTCATGCCCCGAGAGCCCTTTACAAGTACCAGATCCTCGGGCAGCAGCTGCTGCAGCAGCCATCCCGCAAGCTCTCCCTTATCAGGGAAATGGCGGATAAGGCCGTCTCCCGCCGCTTCGGGCATCCGCTCGGCTGCTCCTTCAACAATGTGCGCCGCAAGCGGACCGTATGCAAGCACAGCTTCGGCCTTATCCGGTCCGATATAGGCGCCAATCTGCCGATGCAGCTCCGCTTCCAGCGGCCCCAGCTCCAGCATGTCGCCCAGCACAATCCAGCGGCGGCGGAAGCCCGGCAGGCTGCCGACCAGATCGATCGCCGCTCGCATTGCCGTTGGATTGGCATTGTAGGCGTCGTTCAACAGAATTGCTCCGTTCGCCGCTCGGCGCGGTTCGATCCGCATCCCGGTCAGCTTGAGTGACTGGAAGCCCTCCTTAATTCGCTCTCCCGGCACGCCGAAGTGGCGCGCGACGGCAATAGCCGCCAAAGCATTGCTAATATTGTGACGACCCGGTACTGCGATGCTCACGGCGCCAAGGCTGCTGGCCTCCCCTTGCAGCGAGGCCGTGAAGCAGCTGCCGAACGGTTCCAACGAGATGTCGCCCGCGGACCAGTCGTTCTCCCTTCCCAGGCCGAACGTGCGCAAGGCAATTCCATCTGGCAAGCGCATATCCTTAAGACCGCTATGTAGCAGCGGCTCGTCTCCGTTATAGAGCAGCAGTCCGCCTTCACCAAGACCAAGCGCAATCTCCAGCTTAGCCTTCGCAATGCCTTCGCGCGAGCCCAGCTGCAACAGGTGCGCATCGCCGATGTTGGTAATGATCGCGGCGTCAGGCTGGGCGATTCGCGTCAGCAACTCGATCTCCCCAAAGCCGCTCATGCCCATCTCCAACACAGCAACCTCGGTCTCCTCGTCTAGCTTGAGCAGTGTCAACGGCATGCCGATATGATTGTTCAGATTACCTTCCGTCTTCAGTACGCGGTAATGGTGCCCCAGTGCGGCGGCGGTCATATCCTTCGTCGTAGTCTTGCCATTGCTACCGGTAATGGCTATTACGCGTACCATTAATTCGCTGCGGTAGCTGGACGCCAGTGACTGCAGCGCAGCCAGCGTATCCTTCACGAGGATGAGTGGCATATCGCCGATACTCTCCGGCGCGGGACGCCCGCGTTCCCACAGCATCGCCTTCGCTCCGCTATGCATTGCCTGTTCCGCGAAGGCGTGACCATCGAATCGATCGCCGACGAGCGGAACGAACAGCTCGCCGCTTCCCTCCTGCCGCGTATCGGTCATGATGCCGCTCACCGTGAGTCCGCTATGTTTGCCGCGGTATACCGTGCCGCACATATTCGCTATTTGTTCTACCGTACGTGTAATCAATGTACTAATCTCCTTATCGCTTCTTTTGCCACTAATCGGTCATCGAACGGGTACGTAACTCCTCCTATCAACTGATAAGTCTCGTGACCTTTCCCCGCAATCAATACTACATCGCCGGGGCTTGCCATTTCAACCGCTTTTTCGATCGCTTGCTTCCGATCGGGCACGAGACTGTATTGCTCACGGGCCACATTCGCCTCCCGAAGCCCCGCTTCTACATCAGCAATGATCGCTAGAGGATCTTCACTGCGCGGATTGTCGGTGGTTATCACGATGACATCAGCATGCTTTGCAGCAATCTTCGCCATCAGCGGACGCTTCCCCCGGTCGCGGTCCCCACCACAGCCGAATACACATATAACTCGCTTCCGTGCAATTTCCTTCACAGCCTCTAGCACATTACCCAGCCCGTCGGGCGTGTGCGCGTAATCGACGATAACCGAGAAGCCTCGCTCCGTCTCGATCGACTCTACTCTGCCCGGGACGCCAGGAATTGCCTCAAGAGCGGCCTTGATCCCCTCCAGTTCAACTCCCTCAATCAACGCCGCCGTCGCAGCCGCGAGCGCATTGTATACGTTGAACTTGCCGGTCAATCGCATGCTGACATCAACTTCCCCAGCGAAGCAGATGATCCTGAAAGACGTGCCGGTAGCTCTAACGTCGACGTCCACAGCCCGCACATCCGCTTCCATTCCAAGTCCGTAAGTGATGACTTCCGCCGAAGTGAGTAATCTGAATCGGGCAGATGCGGGATCATCACCGTTAAGCACCGCATAGGAGCGCTCTGTCGCATTCAGCGAATAGCCGTTGCCAAGCCGTGAGAAGAACAGTCCCTTGGCGTCCGCATACTTCTCCATCGTGCCGTGATAGTCCAGATGATCCTGTGACAGATTGGTGAAGATTGCCGTTCGGAACCGGCACCCCTTCACCCGGCCTTGCTCCAGCGCATGTGAGGATACCTCCATGGCGCAATATTGCGCACCCGCATCTCGCATATCCGCCAGATAGCGCTGCAGAGCGTCCGCTTCCGGCGTCGTACCGCTCATCGCTTCGGAATTCCCTTCGAAGCGCCGCTCAATTGTGCCGATTACACCAGTAGGCATGTTGTTACCATTAAAGATCTGTTCAATCAGATAGGTTGTCGTCGTCTTACCGTTCGTTCCCGTCACGCCAATCAGGCCGATAGATCGGCTGGGATACGCATAGACATAATCGGCGATCATCGCCATGGCGAGGCGACTGTCCTTCACGATCAGCTGCGGCACCGGAACATCCAGCCTCCGTTCGCACACCACAGCCGCTGCCCCTTGCTTCACCGCTTCGTCCGCATAGGCATGCCCGTCTACTGTGTAGCCCGTTATACAGATGAACAGCTGACCAGGCGATACCCGCCTGGAGTCCTTCTCAATCCCGTGGAATTCCGTCTCGCCATCGCCTACCAACTTGGCCGTTAGAAGCAATTCCTTCAATTCCCGCAAGCGCATGGACCTCAATCCCTTCGCGAATACTCTGACGGGATACTATATGCCGCCCAGAGAGAACGCGTTAACAATGGAAGGGAAAAAATAAGGAGGCACAAAAGCGCAGCCTCTACAAGTATAGTCAATGTGAGTGCGATATATCATCCTCGTCGCCAAGATAAATACGGATCGTCGATCCGCGCTCCACCCGGGCTCCCGCGGCAGGCGCCTGACGAATAACATACTTGCCCGTACCCGCAGACGACAGATTATAATTCATGTTCAAGTCTTCATACAGCTCCACGACTGAACGGCCGATGAGATCAGGCACGGTGACAACAGGCGTCTCGCCATACCTGTACTGCCTGTCGATCTGCCCTTCACGCTTGGGCACCTGCAGGATCGACAGCGCATCCTCCATAATATTGCGGACGATCGGAGCGGCAACCAAGCCGCCGAACTGAATGCCTTGCGGATTGTCCACCGCAACGTAGACGACGATCTGCGGATCGTCGGCTGGCGCGAAGCCGATGAACGATACGATATGTTCGTTAGGTGAATAACGTCCGTTCACAACCTTCTGGGCTGTTCCCGTCTTGCCTCCTACCCGATAGCCGTCAATAAAGGCATTGCGCCCTGTCCCTTTGGCCACTACGCTCTCCAGCGCTTCCCGCACCTTCCTGGAAGCATCCTCGGAGATGACTGTGCGGACCGCTTCCGGCTCCGTCACTTTCACTGTCTCGCCTGTCTCCCGATTAATCCAGGACTTGGCCACGTGCGGCTTGTATAGCGTACCTCCGTTAATCGCAGCCGACACAGCCGTGATCTGTTGGATCGGCGTGACGGATACGCCTTGCCCGAACGCAGTAGTAGCTAGCTCTACAGGTCCGACCTGATTCAGTTTGAACAGGATGCCATTTTCTTCGCCGCTGATGTCAATACCTGTCTTGGTGCCGAATCCGAAGTCTTTAATATACCGGAACAGACTCTCCTTGCCAAGCCGATTGCCCAGTGCCACGAAGCCAGGATTGCAGGAGTTCTCCACTACTTCCAGGAATGTCTGGCTGCCATGGCCGCCTTTCTTCCAACAGCGTAGCCTTGCTCCGCCGATCTCCACTGCTCCGGGATCGAAGAACCGATCATTGTTCAGATCTACCTTGCCCTCTTCCAGCGCTGCCGCAAGCGTAATGATCTTGAAAGTGGAGCCCGGCTCGTAAGTCATCCATACGGGAAGATTGCGGTTGTATACCTCCGACGGCACTTCCTGGTATCGATCCGGCACATATGTCGGCCTGCTAGACATGCCCAGAATTTCGCCGTTGTTAGGATTCATCGCAATAGCGATGGCGCTGTCTGCCTGCAATCCCACCATCGCCTGATCCAGCTCGCGTTCCATAACGGTCTGAATGTTTTTATCAATGGTCAGTTGCAAGGTAAGTCCTTCTCGCGGTTCCACATACCTGTCTGTGGAATTGGGCATCTGCCTGCCCGCAGCATCAGACAAGAAAGAGACGTTGCCCTGCGTCCCTTGCAAGGCGTTGTCATATTTCGCCTCTAGTCCCGTCAGACCCTGATTGTCAATACCTGTGAAGCCAAGCAGATGGGCTGCGAGGCTCCCGTACGGATAATATCTCTTGTTATCCTCCGCCACCACAATACCAGGCAGCTGAAGATCGCGGATCTCATCCGCCTTCTCCATTGTCACCTTGCGGCCTCCAGGGCCGATTCTGACAATCAATTCCTTCTTCGCAACCAGCTTCAGCACAGCTTCCTGCGTCATATCCAGCAACGGCGCAAGAGCTGCAGCCGTCCCCTCGCGATCCTTCACCTGTGCAGGAATTGCCCATACCGTCGGCGTACTAATATTGTACGCCAGTTGAACGCCGTTCCTGTCCCATATCTCGCCGCGCTTGGCAACGTAAGGGATATCCCGCCTCCATGAGTTTTCGGCTCTCTCGGCAAGCTCCGCCCCCTGCCATAACTGTATATAGGCTAGACGCAAGCAAAGCGCCAGAAATGCAACGCATCCGACCAGCAAGACAATGAATAGACGGCGTCTGACCGTCACATTGGATACTTTCATCCTATCATCCTCCTCCAGCTCCCTAGCTTCGGAACGGTCTTAGACCGACTCATTCCAAGCCTATTCGGGACAGGCGGGGGATAGAACAGGCTTATTGCTCCACAATTTCTGTATCGTCGGACTCCACGGAAGGATCGGCATTATCTGCTGTGGACTCCGCCACATCTACTCCATCGTCTTGCGCCTGGCCGGAATCTTCTTCTTCTTCAGACGATGCTTCGCTTCCTTCCGATACTTCTTCAGATGCGTCACGGTATTCCTCGGAGCCCGGCGGCGGGGCAAGCTTGACTTTCACAATGCGCTCATCGCCCAGTTCCTCGACTTCCTGCGATCTAACATAACCTCCTCCTTCTGGAACGAGTCGCGCGCCGATAAGTGAGGTCAACTCGATCGCATCGCGCAGGGACACTCCTGTCAGGTCCGGTATCGACAGCTTATCCCTCTGCTCGGTAATCAGATAGACTCGCTGACTAGGATGGACGACAGATTCCGCTGCAGGAATTTGCTGCAGCACAGCACCTCCGTCCCCAATTACCTCGAATGCCATTTCTTTCGCATTGAGCTCCGCCTTCGCTTGTGACACCTTCAACGCAGTCAGCTTGGGAACGACAACCATCGTCTCCTTTACAGCTTCTTCACGCTGCACTTCATAGCTCGGCGGAACATCCAGCTTACGCAGGCTTTTCATCATAATCTCGCGGAATGCGGGAGCGGCAATCGCACTGCCGCCGCCGATATACGAATGAGAAGGCTCGTCTACAGCGATATAGATGACGATCTGCGGATTTTCCACAGGCGCATAACCGATGAATGAGACCAGGAATTTCGTCGTGGAATATTCGCCGTCGACCCACTTCTGCGCCGTTCCTGTTTTGCCGGCTACGCGGTACCCTTCGATATGCGCTCTTCTGCCAGTGCCCTTCTCCATATCGGATACGACTTGCTCTAAGTACTCGCTCGTTTGACGCGAGCTTTCCTCCGAGATCACCTGACGTACCAATACGGGCTCGATGACAGTCGTCGTCTTCGTGATGGGATCCTTGAAGCTCTTCACAAGCTGCGGCTGCATCAGCCGGCCGCCATTGGCGACAGCCGCCACGGCCGCGACCTGTTGAATGGGAGTAACTGCTACACCTTGTCCGAACGTGGCGTCCGCAACTTCCCGATTCCAATGGAAGCTGATGTCGCCCGCCAGTTCATTGCCGATCTGAATACCCGTTTTCTGCCCGAAGCCGAAGTTCGTAAAGTACTCGCGCAGCTTGTCTTTACCCAGTCGCTCGAAGCCCAGCTTGACGAACGCAACGTTGCTGGAATGAATGAGTCCGTCCAGGAACGTTATCTGGCCCCAGCCTACCCGATTGTGGTCGCGGATTGGCCTTGGCTCGCCCGGCACCGTAATGCTGCCTGACATATACATTTCATTGGGATTGAACACCCCTTCTTCTATCGCGGATGCCAGCGTTACGATTTTGAAGGTTGAACCGGGTTCGTACAATGATCCGACTGCATGATTGTAGAAGCTGGCATAATCGCTCTTACCGTACTCGTTGGGATTGAATTCCGGCATGTTGGCCATCGCCAGTATTTCCATCGTCTTAGGGTCTGCTGCTATCGCCGTAGCGCTTTTCGGCGAATACTTCTCCATCACCTCACGCAACGTTTCTTCCACAATATGCTGAATATCATTGTCGATGGTCAGTTGAATGTCCTGACCGTCCTTCGCCGGCTTGTAGTCTACCTCTCCGTTCGAGAGTTGCACCCTTTTGCCATCCTTCTCATATCGCATATAGCCATCCTCTCCAGTCAGCCGATCGTTGAAGTATGCTTCAACTCCAGACATATATTGACCGTCTAGGCTGATGTAACCAATGACCTGCGAAGCAAGCGTTTGGCGCGGGTAATAACGCTTGAGCGTCTCTTGCAGATAGATACCGGTATCGGGCGTCTTCTTCTCTTTTCTCAGCTCTACGATCAGCTCATCGCGGAACTGATAGATTTCATCAGCCAGCGCCTTCTCGATCTGCCAGCCTCCCTTGCGTATTTCCCGGTGGCTGTAATACTCCCCCTTCGCATTCTTGGCAGTTACATGCTCCATAAGATCATCCTTCGAGATGCCCAGAATGTCATGCAGTCCGTCGACAACCTCCTGCTCGATGCCGTGGCTAACAATCATCTTAGGATTAACGGCGACGTTGTAAGCGATCGTATCCATCGCCAGCACATTTCCGTTCCTGTCCGTAACGCTTCCCCTCTTGGCTTTCAACTCCTCCGAAGCCGACCAACGCACTTTGGCCATGTCATACCATTCCGCTCCTGAGACGACCTGGACGTAATAGATTCTTCCAATTAAAACAAGAAAAAGGAGGGTCATGACCCCTCCAAATAACAACGTGCGCAATTTGACTCGTTTCTCCATTGACGTCACTCCCTATCTTGCGGGGGCGTTTTAGTCAGATTCACATCGCGCTTTATCGTAATGCCGCCCTCTAACATGCTGATCATCCCTTGCTGCTCTGCCATTTTTCGGATCCGTTCAGGATCGCTTAGCATTTCCACTTGACGCTGCAGATCTGCTAATTCCGTATTCAGCGTTTGAGCTTCTGTGCTGACTCTCTTTATCTGAAGGTTCATATCATAGATTTGCGCATATCGAAAAATGATGACGCTGGCGATAGCGACACAGACGATTACCGTGAACAAGTAGAGTAGCTTCTCCCCGACAGGCAATGATTTTCGTTTAATGACTTTTCGTTTCGACTCGCGATAGACATGTCTCTCTTGCGGTTTTTGCTTCGGCTTCAGCGCCAGATTACCATTGACATACGCCACCTATAATTCCCCCTCTTTCCTTTTTTCCGCAATACGCAGCTTAGCTGACCGCGCCCGCGGATTCTGCTCGAGTTCTGCCTCGCTCGGTATGATTGGCTTGCGATTGACAAGTATCAGTTGTCCCTTGTTGTTGCACACGCACATTGGAAAATCCGGCGGACATGTGCATTTCTCCACATACTTGGTGAAAATACTCTTGCAGATTCGATCCTCCAAAGAATGAAACGTAATGACGGAAGCGCGACCGCCAGGCGCTAAACAGCGCACTGTCTGCTCCAACGCATCCTCTTCCGCTCCCAGCTCATCGTTGACGGCGATACGCAGCGCCTGGAAGGAACGCTTCGCAGGATGCCCCCCCGTTCTTCTGGTAGCCGCCGGAATCGACGACTTGATTAACTCCGCCAGCTCGCCGGTCGTCGCAATCGGCGCGACAGCTCTTGTCTTGATAATATTACGAGCGATATTGCGAGCGAACCTCTCCTCGCCGTAGCGGTCCAGAATACGGGCAATATCCCGCTCTTCCCAGCTATTGACGATTATATGGGCGGTCAGTTCGCCGTCCCGGTCCATGCGCATGTCTAGAGGCGCGTCATGATTGTAACTGAAGCCGCGTTCCGCTTCGTCCAGCTGCGGACTGGACACGCCAAGATCGAACAGTATGCCATCTACTTGCGGTACTCCGTCCCTCATCGGCACATCCAATTGGCGAAGCTCCTGCTCCAAATACCTGAAGTTGCTCTTCACCAGCGTTACTTTGTCCATATAAACCGACAATCTATCGCGTGCATTGTCCAGCGCCCAATCGTCCTGATCGAAAGCGATAAGACGGCCGCCGTCGCCGAGCCGGGAAGCGATTCGCTCGCTATGCCCCGCACCGCCCAACGTACAATCCACATATATGCCGGAAGGACGAATCGCGAGACCTTCCACCGCTTCTTCTAACAAAACTGTCGTATGCTGAAACAATGCTTTTTTTCCTCCCATTCCTAATGCTCATTCTAAGATGTACTTGCTAGAAATTAATATCCATATCCACCAGCTTCTCGGCAATCTCGTTGAAGGCTCCTTCCGATTGCTCGTAGTAGCCTTCCCAAGCCGACTTGCTCCATATTTCTACGCGGCCGGACACGCCGAGCACCATGCATTCCTTGTCCAGCTTGGCATAATCGCGCAGATTGGCGGGTATATTTACCCTTCCCTGTTTATCGAGTTCGCATTCCGTCGCGCCGGAGAAGAAGAATCTGGTGAATGCCCTTGCGTCGGATTTCATGAGGGGTAGCGACTTGAGCTTCTGCTCCAGAATGCTCCATTCGCTCATGGGATAGACAAATAAGCAGTTGTCGAGGCCGCGAGTGGCAATAAACGAGGTGCCAAGCGCTTCACGGAATTTAGATGGAATAATCAGGCGTCCTTTCTCGTCGATACTATGTTGATATTCACCCAAAAACATAATTCCGCTCCACCCCTTCCCCCTTTATCTCCACTTCAACCCACTTTCCCCCACTCAGATACAGTATTTCGCCACCTAAAATAAAAATCCTGCTCCATGAGCAGGATTTTCAAAATAATTTTCTATCATTAACTTTTTTGGATCGGTTCCTCGCCGTCTTCTCCGTCCGGTCCGCTGGAGCGGTCTTCATCTGCAGGGCGTTCCCGCCCGTCAATGACTGCTCCGTAGCCGATAGGCGGAGCAGCCTTCGAATCGCCCGTTCTCCGCCGCGCTCCGCGCCTGCCCGCCAGCCATGCAACGGCAATCACCAAGGCCGCGATAGGCAGGAACGGAAGGGTGGCGACCAGTACGATCAGAATGCCTTCCAGCACCTTTAGCAGAGCGCTCGTGCTGCCCATTAACACATCGTTCAGCTTTCCTCCAAGCGTCATCTTCTCTTCCGTAACAGCTGATGCCAGCTTCTGATCCTTCTGATAGATGCGAAGATGAATCGTAGAGAAGGCTACGTTGTTGTCCAGATATCGCAGTCTCCCTTTAATACCCTCAATAACTTCCTGCACCGCAGCAAGCTGGTTGGAGAATTTGAGCAAGTCGTCCGCCTTCGACGCTTTCTCCATCATCGCCAGCAGTCGTTCCTCTACCAGCAATTGACTCTTCAGCCGTGATTCCAGATCCACATATTCCTCCGATACGTCCTTGCCGGACACACTCTTCTCGACGGACAGATTGTCAATCTCCGCGATGCGGTCCAGGAAAGACATGAAGCCCTCGGCTGGCACCTTAATCGTATAAGATGCCGCTATCTCTCCGTCATGGCGGGTATCCTTGAATTCAAGAATGTACCCGTCGCTCATGTGGATATGATTGCGCAGCTCGACGGCGGCCGCGGGCAGTTCCTTCACTTGCATGACCAGATTAGCCGTATAAATAATTTTCGCGGTGAACATGCTGCGTTCGGATGACGATGTTCCTGACAAAACACCGCCGCCTCCGGCATTTCCGCCATTCGCCGAGCTCTGGACCGCGCCCCCGGCTTCTCGGTCAGCCTCCGTTTCCGCTTTCTCTTTCGTACTGAAAGATGCATCGGAAGATGCGGCAACATTCTTCATGTCAGCCATCTCCGACGACGCACTGCCGGAGTCGGCATTGTTGCTCGCATTGCCGCTGCAACCGCTGAGTAATGAACCCATAAGCGCAATGGCCAGCACTAAGACCAGCCACATACTCCCCTTACGATTTCCTTCTCTCTGTAATCCCGCCATACATATCCCCCCTGGACATAAGGTATAAGCTATAAGCTCGGCTTAGACAACTTTTCTATGTGTGTGGTCTGCCCAGCCGTCTTACATGTATGACGTCCCATGGGAGGAAAAGGTTACCGATATCTAAAGAAATCAGTTAAATTGGTAATTCGATATGTGATATACCCCAACAGGCCAGAACAAGACGGCGTGTATCATGCGTAACCCGCCGGGAATCGGGTAGGAGGCTACCCATTATTTGAGTAGCCGACCTCCCACACCACCGTACGTACCGTTCGGTATACGGCGGTTCCTAAGTTTACGTCAATACAGTCTTAT
>NZ_JBHTJZ010000019.1:0-2867 GCF_042675905.1 Paenibacillus chungangensis
AAGACTTCTATGATTTCTGGGAATCCCGTCAAATCGGGTATGTCGGCAAATTAAAATGGACCAGTCGTCTTGCCCAGCAAGTAAGTGAATGTAAACACTGGACGCACTTTGTTGATGAGGATTGGATCATCGAAGGGATTGTTCTGTTCTACAAAGCAAGTACTTGGCACAAGACGCGGCGTGTGGCTGTCATTCGAAAGATGCAGCGTTACGCTGATGATCATCCACTGCTTGAGCTGGATACGTTCTGGCAATATGAAGCTATGGTCACAACAGAAAGCTGGGAAGCCATCGACGTATGGCGATTCTATAACCAACGCTGCTGTATGGAAAACTACATCTAAAAGGGATTGCTTTGCAGCATCCCAATTACCATTTCAACTATGCCGCCATGGATGCAGGTTACGATTATGAGCCTATATATAAGCAAGTTCGAGAAGGAAAGGCACAAGCCGTTATCGCTTATAACCGTCGGCGTGAACCAGATCTTGCCGGGTTTGACGAACACTTCGCCCCTACCTGTGTTAGAGAGCATTCTTATCGCTACGACAGCTACGACCCGAAATATGAAACTCTCAAATACGTTCGACCGAAAGAGTGTGAGAGCTGTCCATTAGCGCAAGATTCACTTTGTCAGAAGGTTTACAAAATAAAGATCATACCGCTCCGGCTCGAGGCTCGAAACTTTGGAAATAAATCCCTAAAAAACGATCTGCAATTGAAAGAGTTAATGCATACTTGAAGGAATTCTTCCAGTTGAACAATGTGAGACATCGAACAGGTCAAAAAGCGAAAGCGCATTTTAACTTGGTAACGCTAGTTTATAATTGCACAAAGTTAGCATGCGATCGTCTAGGTCGCCAATTACAAGAACAAGCAGCATAATTTTAAAAAACGAAAATGCTCAAATTCGGTTTAGTCTACGATTCTGTAACTAAGCATTATGAAATTGATTCATATAAAAATGAATATATTTCAATTTCGCCTCACTTATGATAAGGTTCCCCCCGGTTAATCTTCACCGCCCGGTATACCTGCTCGATGAGGACGAGCCGCATCAGCTGATGCGGCAAGGTCATGCGCCCGAAGCTCAGCTTCTGCTGGGCGTGCTGCAGCACCGCGGGAGCGAGCCCCGTGCTCCCGCCAATGACGAAAGCCACGTGGCTCCGCCCATACGTGGCTAACTTATCGAGCTGGCCCGCGAGATCCTCGCTGGACCAGAGCTCGCCGTCGAGCGCGAGCGCGATGACATGGGCGTCCGGCTTCAGCTGCGCCAGCAGCCGCTCCCCCTCCCGCTCGCGCACAGCAGCTTCCTCCGCCGGACTCATCGTCTCCGGCGCGCGCTCATCGGGCACTTCCGTGAGCGTCAGCTTCACGTAAGGCCCGAGCCGCTTGGCATACTCCGCTATGCCAAGCACCAGATATTTCTCCTTCAGCTTCCCGACAGCCGCTATCTGTATATGCATTCGCTACACCACCAAGTAAGCGGCTGCCTCATCGCAGAAGTCGCACTTGCGTGGAGGGTCCCAGTCTGCAAATTTCGTTTCCTTCAAATCCACTACATCCGGCGCATCCTCGAACTCATCGACAAATCGCTCCAAAGCTTGCTCAATACATGGTTTACATACACAATACATACGTTGTTTTCGCTTCCTATCCTAGTTGATTATTCCCAAAGTCTACCCCAGGATCGTCAAAATTACAACCGTTCTCCATAAGGAGGAAGACAGTAACTGACCTCTGCTTCCCACTTATTCCTGCCACTTATGCAAAAGGCTATGTTAAACTTTAAGGTTGATATCTGATAGTTACGAACTAACGTTCCATGATTAAGGTGTCAATTCGGTTATGACTATGGATTTACGGAGGCTTAAAAGCTTGCTGACGATAGGGGTAAGTAGGAGCCTATCCTCTTTTTGTAATCCCAAACTAAGGGTGTATCCTCGTTGCCCGTGACCGTCAGAAAATTACATACTCTGGCGTTCTTGGGCGCGGGCGTATCCGAACAACTAAATTGGATGAAGCGATAGGCGGTCATCAGAAATGAATGGACCGCTGCAATGGTTTTTATCCAAATATTTGAAACATTATTTGTCATGGTTTCGTTATATAGACAGTATAGAATATAAGAATACCTCGTCGAACAAGAAAAATATGTTGGTTTAGTCATGCCTATTTACGGTGACGGACACAACAAACAGAAAACTTCGGCTTTCTACTTATAACTCTCAAGGTGAACTGCAATAATTAACAGGGAGGAGTTTCAGTGAAAAAAATGATTGCTTTGATTGTAGTAATAACAACGATATTAATCTGTGTAACGAAATCACTTTATGTTGAGTGGGTAGAGTTATTTATTTTGATTGGTTCTTTAACTGTAATTTCTGTTATATTTAATTTATTTTCCAAACGACAGCGTAGGATTAGTTCTTATGTAGGTAGCTCTGCCATTATAGGATTTTTGGTTTGTTGGATTTTTGGTTTAATCGACTTGATTGCAGACCATTTCATGTACTATCTTCCGACAGGATATGAGGACGGTAGAGCTTTATCATTAGGTTTTAAAATCCAAGAATACAGTGATGATTTATTTGTTGGTAGTGTAATAACTATGATATCCGTCATTTTAGTCTCATTTTTATTAACAACATTACTATCCAAAGCTATTCCTAAAAACCCTTAAAATTGCTCCACCAACGGGAATGATCGCTCAATTAACCGCCTTTTTAACAATGGCGGTTTTCTTATGGAATATAACATATCCAATCGGGTAGGAGGCTACCCATTATTTGAGTAGCCGACCTCCCACACCACCGTACGTACCGTTCGGTATACGGCGGTTCCTAAGTTTACGTCAATACAGTCTT